>NZ_JBHWWZ010000009.1:122398-144514 GCF_042730275.1 Rhodococcus sp. NPDC060086 | reverse complement strand
GCCCTGGTGGATGACCACCAGGGCTGCGAGCTTTCACAGCAGATCTGCGAGCGTCGTCAGATGACGCCGAGCGCGAACATCGCGTCGGCGACCTTCACGAAGCCGGCGATATTCGCGCCGTGCACGTAGTCGCCCGGCTTGCCGTACTCGGCAGCGGTTTCGATGCAGCGTCCGTGGATGTCGCGCATGATGCCCGCGAGGCGCTCGTCGGTGTAGTCGAAGTGCCACGAATCGCGCGACGCATTCTGCTGCATCTCCAGTGCGGAGGTGGCGACGCCACCGGCGTTGGCTGCCTTGCCGGGAGCGAAACGAACGCCTGCCTCGCGGAACACCGCCACACCGCCGGGGGTGGTCGGCATGTTCGCGCCTTCGGCAACGACCTTGACACCGTTCTTGACAAGGGTCTTGGCGGCGTCCTCGTCGAGTTCGTTCTGGGTGGCGCAGGGGAGCGCGATATCACACGGCACGGTCCAGATGTTGCCGTCGGCGAAGAACTCGGCGTCGGTGCGTTCTTCCGCGTATTCGCAGATACGGCCGCGACGGATTTCCTTGATCTCCTTGAGGAGACTGCAGTCGATGCCGTTCTTGTCGTAGATGTAACCCGAGGAGTCCGATACCGCGACGACCTTGCCGCCGAGCTTGTGGATCTTCTCGATCGCGTAGATCGCGACGTTGCCCGAGCCGGACACCACTGCGGTCGATCCCTCGATGGAGTATCCGCGGGCCTTGGCCATCTCAGCGACGAAGTATGCGACACCGTAGCCGGTGGCTTCCTTGCGGACCTGCGATCCGCCCCAGGTGAGACCCTTGCCCGTGAGGACACCGGACTCGTAGGAGTTCGTCAGACGCTTGTACTGGCCGAACAGGTAGCCGATCTCGCGGCCGCCGACGCCGATATCACCCGCGGGGACGTCGGTGTACTCACCGATGTGGCGCTGCAGTTCGGTCATGAACGACTGGCAGAAGCGCATGATCTCCTGCTCGGAACGGCCCTTGGGGTCGAAGTCCGAGCCGCCCTTGCCGCCACCGATAGGCAGGCCGGTGAGTGCGTTCTTGAAGATCTGCTCGAAGCCGAGGAACTTCACGATGCCGAGATTTACACTCGGATGGAAACGCAGGCCGCCCTTGTAGGGGCCGAGCACGCTGTTGTACTGCACGCGGAAACCACGGTTGACGTGTACCTGACCGTGGTCGTCGATCCACGGCACACGGAAGATGATCTGCCGCTCGGGCTCGCAGAGACGCTCGATGAGCCCGGAGTCGAAGTAGGAGGGGTGCCGTTCGAGCACTACGTGCAGAGACTCGAATACCTCGGCCGCAGCCTGATGGAACTCGGGCTCGCCCGCGTTGCGGGCCTTGACCTGTTCATAGATCTCTGCGATGCGGTCCGAGGTCGACACGCCCACCTACCTGACTGTGAGAAGACTGTTACACCGTATTTACGTCGTGAACTATAGGGGCCGAGTACTGCTCTCCGGTAATCCGGTGCCCTCGTGCGATAAGGAACACAGGTGTCGCGGCGCCTGAATACGTGCGTGCCGGGGTTGCCGAAGCAGAACATTCGGAGACTGTGGATTCGACGCGATTCTGCCCTGCACGCCGCGTGCTCGTCGCGGTCGGTCTACCGAGGTGAACGCAGAGATGTAGGGCTGCTGCACGGCACGAGATACGGTTGTGGCCAGCGTGGATTCACATGTTCTCGCCCGGGAGGCGACTGGCCTGCTCGATCCACGAGCGAAGCCGGTCCTCGTCCAGTTCCTCGTCCTCGTGGATGTCGAGGTAGCGCACCTCGTCGTGCTTGGAGGCCTTCGGTGGGACGGGGGCGAGTGACGTCCCTCGGAAGAACTGCACCTGCACATACTTCGTGTAGCAACGGAACGAGAGAAACCAGCCGTCCTCTTCGAATCCGTAGAACGGCTGGTTCCACTTGACTGCCTTGTGCACATCCGGAACCACGTCGACGACGAGTGCGTCGAGGCGCTCGCCGATATCGCGTTTCCACTCGGGCATAGCGGTGATATACGCCGCGACAGGGATGTTTCCCTCACCCTTGGGGATCTGAGGATTGCCACCCGAGAGCAACTTCGGCCCCGCGTCGTTCTTCTTGTGGCCGGTCATCGGCGACCTCCTGGAGCAGAGCTCGTGCACAGGATTGCAGTGCACATACAACGACATCGATTGTATGGCGATCTGCGCCTAGGTCGGGGACTGCGAAAGTGGGTGCCCCCGGCAGGACTCGAACCTGCGACCTAGAGATTAGAAGGCTCTTGCTCTATCCAGCTGAGCTACGGGGGCGCGGCCAAAATCTTAACGGGGCCGCGACGTCGGGCGCGGAGAGGGTCTCTCACACGGTGCGGGTGGGCCCCGGGTCTCCGGAATCCTCGGTGTTCGCCTCGGTGTTCGCCTCGGTGTTCGCCTCGGTGGCGTCGTCGGACGGCGACGCGGAGTCCGATTCGTCGACCACGTCCACCTTGCCCGCATGCAACCTCTGCATCACGTGGTCGACCCCGATGCCCAGCAAGACGGCGACGCAGATCGAGACGACTGCGCCGAGGAGCGGCTGGTCGTGGAAGAACCCGCCCACGAGTCGTCCCATCATCGACGAGTACACCGCCCAAGTGATCCCTCCGATGATCGTCAGCGGCACGAACTTCTTCCGCGGATAGCGCGTAGCTCCGGCTGTCATGTTCACGGCGATCCGGCCGATCGGGATGTACCGAGCGGTGATGATGATGGCCGCGCCGCGCTTGTCCAGACCGTGGCGCGCCCACGCGAACGCCTTGCGGGTCCGGGGCTTGCGCATCCATGCGAAGCGTTCGGTGCCGACCTTCCGTCCGATCGTGTAGGCGATGTTGTCGCCGATGATCGCGCCCAGTGCTGCGAGCGGTATGACCATCCAGAGATACGGCTTACCGGTCGAGCCCGAGAGCGACGCGAGGGTGACGAGAATGGTCTCGCTCGGCACCGGGGGGAAGAAGCCGTCGATGATGCAGACGACAAACAGAAGAGGATAGACCCACAGGGCTGCTGCCTGGCCGATGATGAGTTCGTTGATCACGTCCATGGGGGCGGTGATGCTCCTGTCGGGTCACAGAGGTTACGGCTTCTACGGTATTCGCAGTCGAGTGGAAGCACACCAAGGTGGCTACTGATCCTTGTCCCGAGGCGGGCGTCTCGATCATGCGTGCGATGTGATCGCGCACATTCGATGCGGGTACCGAAATGGGGATTAGTCGCAATAGTCCGGTTTCGACGCCGGAAACCGTTGTCGGCGCTACCCTGAGCAACACAGCGGATGGGGATACATGCCGCATGTCCGTTGTGGTGGGATCCACCCTAGGCAGGGAGCGACACATGCAGGTTCCAGGACCCTTCGGCTACGAGCGCGCCGTAGACGTGAAACACGCGATAGCTCTGCTCGAGCGGTTGGGTGAGGAGTCCCGAATCATCGCGGGAGGCCACAGTCTGCTGCCCATGATGAAACTCAGGCTCGCCGATCCGGAGCATCTGATCGACATCAACGATCTCGGCGACGAACTCGCCTACATCGAGCTCGAGCCGGAGATGGCCCGTATCGGAACACTGACCCGTCACCGCACGCTGCTCGAGTCCGACGACCTCGAAGCCGTGTTCCCGATCTTCCGGGACGCAGAGAAGGTCATCGCCGACCCGGTAGTGCGCAACCGCGGCACGATCGGTGGCTCGCTGTGTCAGGCAGACCCTGCCGAAGACCTCTCGACGGTGTGCTCGGTGCTCGATGCCACGTGTGTCCTCCGCGGACCGTCGGGAGTGCGCGAGCTGTCGTTCGCGGACTTCCACCTCGGTCCCTACCAAACAGCGGTTGCACCCGATGAGCTCCTCGTGGAGGTCCGCCTGCCGCGCAAGGGCGCCGGTTCGAGTGCCTACGCGAAGGTGGAGCGCCGCGCAGGCGACTGGGCAGTCGCAGCGGCGGGCGCCGCCGTGTGGATGTCCGGCGACGCCATCACGGACGCCCGTGTCGGCCTCACCGCTGTCCGGGCCGATGCGGAGGCACTCGCGGCGATCACGGATCTGCTCCGCGGTGAGGCTCCGTCGGAGGAGCTGTTCCGCGAGGCCGGAGCGATCGCATCGGCCGCATGCTCACCGGAATCCGATCAACGTGGCACCGCCGAATACAAGCGCCACCTCGCCTCGGAACTGACCGTGCGGACGCTACGCCGCGCGGTCGCACGACTCGGCTCGCTCGAAGGGAATCGACCTTGATGAAGATCTCTATGACGGTCAACGGTGAAGACGTCGAGGCCGACGTCGAACCGCGTACGTTGCTCGTCCATTTCCTCCGCGACCATCTGCAGCTGACCGGAACCCACTGGGGTTGCGACACCAGCAATTGCGGGACGTGCGTCGTCTCGATCGACGGCGAACCCGTCAAGTCGTGCACGACTCTTGCTGCGATGACCGCCGGCCATGAGGTGCGGACCGTCGAGGGCCTCGAGAAGGACGGCGTTCTCGATCCGGTGCAGGAAGGCTTCATGCAATGTCATGGACTCCAGTGCGGATTCTGCACACCGGGCATGATGATCACCGCTCGCGCGCTGCTCGACCGAGATCCGGACCCGGACGACGCGACGATCCGTGAAGCGATCTCCGGTCAGATCTGCCGGTGCACCGGCTACACCACGATCGTGCGCTCGGTGCGGTGGGCGGCCGAGCACTCGAACTCCGACAAGGATGCGGAGGCCACGTCATGACCGCTGTCGAATCGGACCGCGAAGTCCAGGAAACAGGAGATCCGGCAGCTGTGGACAACGACAGTAAGCCGTGCGGTCACGGTCGCATGCTCCGAAAGGAGGATCCCCGGTTCATCCGCGGGCAGGGCCAGTACGTCGACGACATCCGGCTGCCCGGCATGCTGCACATGTCGATACTGCGTTCTCCGGTCGCGCATGCTCGGATCGTCGGCATCGACACCTCTGCGGCGTTGGCGCACCCGAGGGTCAAGGCCGTCATCACCGGTGCCGACCTTGCGGAGAAGGGTCTGGCGTGGATGCCGACCCTGTCCAACGACGTGCAGGCCGTGCTCGCCACCGACAAAGTGCGGTTCCACGGTCAGGAGGTCGCGTTCGTCGTGGCCGAGGACCACTACTCGGCACGCGACGCGCTCGAGCTCATCGATGTCGACTACGACATCCTCGAACCCGTCGTGGACGTCCGCACCGCACTCTCGCCCGAGGCACCCATCATCCGCACCGACCTCGAGGGCAAGACCGACAACCACTGCTTCGACTGGGAAGCAGGCGATGCAGCGGAGACCGACGCGGTGTTCGCGCGCGCCGACGTCGTCACCCGCCAGGAGATCGTCTACCCGCGGGTGCACCCGGCACCCATGGAGACCTGCGGAGCGGTCGCCGACTACAACCGGGTCACCGGCAAGCTCACGCTGTGGTCGACGACGCAGGCACCTCACGCCCACCGCACGTTGTACGCGTTGGTCGCGGGTCTGCCCGAACACAAGATCCAGGTGATCTCACCCGACATCGGCGGCGGATTCGGCAACAAGGTTCCGATCTACCCCGGTTATGTGGGGGCGATCGTCGCGTCCCTCGTGATCGGCAAGCCCGTCAAGTGGATGGAAGATCGCAGCGAGAACCTGATGAGCACAGGTTTCGCACGCGACTACATCATGGTCGGCGAGGTCGCGGCGACCCAGGACGGCAAGATCCTCGCGATCCGGACTCAGGTTCTTGCAGACCACGGTGCGTTCAATGCCACGGCCGCACCCGTGAAGTACCCGGCCGGGTTCTTCGGTGTGTTCACCGGCAGCTACGACATCGAGGCCGCCTACTGTCACATGACGGCCGTCCACACGAACAAGGCGCCAGGCGGCGTCGCGTACGCGTGCTCGTTCCGGATCACCGAGGCCGTGTACCTGGTCGAGCGGCTCGTCGACTGCCTCGCATTCGATCTCGAGATGGATCCGGCGGAGCTGCGGCTGAAGAACCTGTTGCGACCCGACCAGTTCCCGTACACCAGCCAGACGGGCTGGAAGTACGATTCGGGCGACTACGAGACCACCATGCGCAAGGCCATGGGCATGATCGGCTACGACGATCTGCGTCGCGAACAGGCCGAGCGCCGGGCCCGCGGTGAGTTGATGGGCATCGGCATGGCGTTCTTCACAGAAGCGGTCGGGGCGGGCCCCCGCAAAGACATGGACATCCTCGGTCTCGGCATGGCCGACGGCTGCGAGCTCCGTGTGCACCCGACCGGCAAAGCGGTGGTGAGACTGTCTGTACAGAGCCAGGGGCAGGGGCACGAGACCACGTTCGCGCAGATCGTCGCCGAGGAGATCGGTATCCCGCCCGACGACATCGATGTCGTGCACGGCGATACCGACAACACTCCGTTCGGTCTCGGCACCTACGGCAGCCGGTCGACGCCGGTGTCGGGTGCGGCGGCAGCTCTCGTCGCACGTAAGGTGCGCGACAAGGCGAAGATCATTGCTTCGGGGATGCTCGAGGTCTCCGTCGCCGACCTCGAATGGGACAAGGGCTCCTTCCATGTCAAGGGCGATCCGTCCGCGGCTGTGACGATTCAGGACATCGCGATGCGCGCACACGGTGCCGGCGACCTCCCGGAAGGGCTCGAAGGGGGTCTCGAAGCCCAGATCTGTTACAACCCGGAGAATCTCACCTATCCGTACGGTGCATACTTCTGTGTCGTCGACATCGACCCCGGCACCGCCGAGGTGAAGGTCCGTCGATTCCTCGCGGTCGACGACTGCGGTACCCGGATCAACCCGATGATCATCGAGGGCCAGGTGCACGGGGGCATCGTCGACGGCATCGGCATGGCCCTGATGGAGATGATCTCGTTCGACGAGAACGGCACGTGCCTCGGCGGTTCGTTCATGGATTACCTGATCCCCACAGCGCTCGAGGTGCCGACATTGGAGACCGGACATACGGTCACCCCGTCGCCACACCACCCGATCGGCGCGAAGGGAATCGGTGAATCCGCCACGGTCGGCTCACCGCCCGCCATCGTCAACGCCGTGCTGGATGCGTTGAAGCCGCTCGGGATCAAGCACGCCGACATGCCGCTGACCCCGTCTCGGGTATGGGAAGCAATGCAGGGCCGGGCGACACCCCCGATCTGATGAACCGAACCGAACCGAACCGAACCGGACCGGCAGAGCGAGAGGGGGAGCGGGCATGGATCTGAACGTCCGTGAGGCACAGCTACGCGAAGACCGGTTGCCGTTCGTGCGGGCGACGGTGGTCCGTGCTCAAGCACCCACGTCCGCTCACTCCGGCGACAGCGCACTCGTGCTCATCGACGGCACGATCGAAGGATTCGTGGGCGGGCAGTGCACCGAAACCTCGGTGCGCGCGGCAGCACAGCAGGCGCTCGACCGGGGCGAGGGTGTACTGCTGCGGGTCCTGCCCGCGGAATCCGACGGCTTCCCGGAGACACCTGGCGCGACGATCGCCGTCAACCCCTGCATGTCGGGAGGAGCGATGGAGATCTTCCTCGAACCACAGTTGCCGCCCACACTCGTTGCGGTGTCGGGCACCTCGCCGATCGCGCAGGCGGTCGCCGACTTCGCCCGCAGGGTCGACTACCTGGTCGAACAGGTCAGCGGATCCTATATCCCGGCCAGCACGTCCGCAGTGATCATCGCGACGCACGGCGGCGACGAAGCCGCGGTGATCCGGGCCGCGCTCGATGCGGGTGTCGGCTACGTCGGTCTCGTTGCGAGCCCCCGGCGCGGCCGTGCGGTCCTCGAAGGGATCGAGTCGAGCGCTGAGGAATGCGCGCGGGTGCACACCCCGGCAGGACTCGACGTCGGGGCGCGGACGCCGGCGGAGATCGGATTGTCGATTGTCGCCGACATCGTGCGAGCTGTGCGCAGCGGCGAACTCCCACGAACGTCCCGAGTCGCGCGTCCGGTGTTGCTGACCGCTGTCGATCCGGTGTGCGGCATGACCGTGACGGTGACGGAGTCGACGCCGCACCTCGTCGTCGCAGGCGCCGACGTGTGGTTCTGCTGCCCCGGATGCCGACGCGCCTACCAGAAGGAACACGCGGCGTGAGCGACTCGACCCGATCGTGGTCTTTCACCGACGTCGCGGAGGTGCTCGCACGGTTCGACTCCCGCGACCACCTCCTCGACGAAGGCACCGCCAGCGCGATATATCTGGCCGCCGAACTGGGTCGGCCGCTGCTCCTCGAAGGAGAACCCGGTGTCGGTAAGACCACCGCGGCGAAAGTGCTTGCAGATGTCCTCGGGAGCAAGCTGATCCGGTTGCAGTGCTACGAGGGGCTGTCGATCTCGGAGGCGGTGTACGACTGGAACTATCAGCGTCAACTGCTTGCCATCCGTCTCGCCGAAGCTCACGGAAGCGCTCCGAAGGAAGACGACCTCTACACCGAGGAATACCTGCTCGAACGTCCGATACTCGAGTGCGTCCGGCATCGGGGCGATGCTCCGGCCGTCCTCCTGGTCGACGAAATCGACCGGGCCGACGATGAATTCGAGGCCCTCCTGCTCGAGTTCCTCGGTGAGTTCAGCGTCACCGTCCCCGAACTCGGAACACTCACTGCCGCACAGCGGCCCGTCGTGGTTCTGACGTCCAACCGCAGCCGCGATCTGCACGACGCATTGCGTCGCCGTTGCCTCTACCACTGGATCGACTACCCCGACCGTGAACGCGCCGTCGAGATCCTGCGGCGCACGGTGCCGCAGGCGAACGCGGCGCTCATCGGGCGGGCCACCGATTTCGTGGCCGCGGTACGCGGACTCGACCTCGACAAGGCCCCCGGCATCGCGGAAACCATCGACTGGGTGTCCGCGCTTTCGGCGCTCGGCGTCTCGGACCTCGCGCGTCCCGGCGCCGGCGTGTCGTTGGCGGCGCTCGCCAAAACCCCCGACGATCGCGATGCAGTGGGGGAGGCCTTCACCGATTTCGTGGTGGCCGGTTCACCGTGACCGCCTTTCTGCTTCCCGGGGTCGATCTGGCGGCGTTCGCGGTGGGTCTCGCCGATCGGCTCCGTCGATCCGGTATTGCCGTGACGGTCGACGGTGCCGCGACACTGACTCGGGCACTGTGCCTGCATCCTCCGCGCACTCGTTCGCAGCTGTACTGGGCGACGCGGCTCACTCTCGTCGACCGACACGAGAACCTCGAGAAGTTCGACGCCGTGTTCTCGGCAGTGTTCGACCACGGCATGGTGCCGATGGATCCGCATGCTCGCCGCGCCGGACTCCACGACGGTGGGCACGACCGGTCGTCGACGACTTCCTCGACCGTCGGTCGCAGTCGCTTCGAGGCGGGCGGCGATCTGCCGTGGGTGACACGCACCGTCACCGGTGCTCTCAGCGAACGGTCGTCGGAGGACAGTCCCAGACCCGGCGACCGGATTCCCAGCGCCCTCGAAGCTGTCGCCGATCAGCGTTTCTCCGACCTCGATCCCGCACGCCTGGCCGAGATCTCCTCGTGGCTCGAGCATGCCGCGGTGACGTGGCCGACCCGGGTCGGCCGCCGACGCGAATCGCATCACACTGGACGGCTCGATCTGCGTGCGAGCATCGCGGCATCGCGACACACGGGGTACGAACCGGTACGGCTCGTCCACACCCGATCTGCGCGGCGTCGTCGTCGACTCGTGCTGTTCTGCGACGTGAGCCGCTCGATGCGCACCTATGTCGACATCTATCTACATTTGATGCGCGCTGTCGTGCGCACCGGAGATGCCGAGGTATTCGCATTCTCGACCACGGCGGCCCGTGTGACACCGACGTTGAGGAACCGGTCCGTCGAGCAGGTGATCGACGCCGTCAACGACCACGTCGAGACGCGTTTCGGTGGTACCAGGATTGCAGGATCACTCTCTTCTGTTCTGCGTTCCCATCGTGGCCATTCATTGCGGGGCGCGATCGTCGTGATCGCATCGGACGGGTGGGACAGCGACGATCCGGACGACCTGGCTCGGGTCATGACACAGATCCGGCGACGCGCGCACCGGGTGGTGTGGCTCAATCCGCGCGCCGGTCTGCGCGACTTCGCGCCGTCGACCGGTTCGATGGCTGCGGCCTTGCCTCACTGCGACGCGCTGCTTCCCGCCGACACGCTCGCTGCTCTGCGCGACGCGATCGACGTGGTGCTCGGCCCGCCCTACCGCCATGCATAGTTGCCTGCCCACAAGTTCGCCGTACTCCTCGGTGGTGACACGAGTCTCCGACACGGCGTCGTAGCCGGATTCTGCGAAGTCCTACCCTGGTAGACATGGCAACACCCGATCTCGAGCGGGAGGCACCGCTGCCCGCTCCCACACCTGCGCGCGGCAACCCCTCTGCGCTGTTCGTCCTCTTCGGCGTCGTCGCGGCCATTGTTGCGGCGATAGTCGTGGGTCTGTCGGCAGCGCAGGCGCTGGTCATGCTCGGCATTCCCGACCCCGGTCCGCTCACCACCTACGGACTTCCGATGGTGCGCGCGGTGTCGGAGATCGCGACGGTTCTGACCATCGGATCGTTGTTCTTCGCGGCGTTCCTCGTTCCTCCGCAAGCCGGCGGGGTCCTGGACGTCGGCGGATATCGCGCGGTGCGGACCGCAGGTGTCGCCGCGGTGGTGTGGGCGGTCACGGCAGCGCTGATGGTGCCGTTGACACTGTCGGACACCTCGGGCCAGCCGCTGACCGAGGCGATCAAACCGGAGAACCTGTTCGCGGCCCTCGGGCAGGTCGAGACGGCCCTCGCGTGGGCCTGGACCACCGTGCTCGCGTTGATCACAGCGATCGTGACCCGGCTGGCCCTGCGCTGGTCGTGGACGCCCTATCTGCTGTTGCTCTCCCTCGTGGCGTTGATGCCGATCGCGCTCACGGGGCATTCGTCTACCGGCGGCTCACACGACATGGCCACCAACAGCCTGGTATTGCACCTGGTGGCGGCGTCGGTGTGGGCGGGCGGGTTGTTCGCAGTACTCGCTCACGCGTGGCGGCGAGGCGAGCACTCCGACCTGGCGGCCCGCAGATTCTCGTTCGTCGCGAGCATCGCGTTCGTGGTGATGGCGATCAGCGGCGTGATCAACTCGGCGGTGCGGGTGCCCTTCGACGATCTGTTCACCACCACGTACGGCCGGCTGGTGGTCGCGAAAACGGTGGCCTTGGTCGTGCTCGGTATCTTCGGGTGGGCGCAGCGCCGGCGCGCGCTGCCCGACCTCGAAGCCGATCCGACGAACCGCGGAGCCTTCGTCCGGTTCGCGGCCGTCGAGTCCCTGATACTCGCGGCGACCGTGGGTCTGGCGGTGGGACTCGGACGCACGCCGCCACCCCCACCCGTGAGGGCACCGTCGGTCCTCGAGGTGGAGCTCGGCTACAACCTCGATGCACCGCCCACGTTCATGAACCTGTTCTTCGGCGAATGGCGGTTCGACCTGATCTTCGGCACGGCGGCCCTGGTGCTCGCCGCCGGGTACGCGATCGGACTGCGGACGCTGCGTAAGCGCGGCGACACGTGGCCGATCGGTCGGTCCATCGCGTGGTTCTCGGGATGCTTCGTCCTGCTGGTGACGACCAGCTCCGGTGTCGGGATGTACTCGCCCGCCATGTTCAGCGTGCACATGGGTGCCCACATGGCGATGTCGATGCTCACCCCGGTATTGCTCGCCCTCGGTGGAGCGATGACCCTGGCGTTGCGCGCGTTCAGACCTGCCGGACGCGGCGCCCCGCCCGGTCCGCGCGAATGGATCCTCGAGTTCCTGCACAGCCCCCCGTCACGCCTCTTGACGCACCCGATCGTCGCGTCGGTGATGTTCGTCGGCGGGTTCTATGCGCTGTACCTGGGAGGGATCTTCACCACGTTCGCGGACAGTCACACCGCGCACGTACTGATGAATCTGCACTTCCTGTTGAGCGGCTATCTCTTCTACTGGGTGGTCATCGGTGTCGATCCTTCACCGCGCGACGTGCAGCCCGTGACCAAGCTGGCGATGGTGTTCGGGTCGCTGCCCTTCCACGCCTTCTTCGGCGTGACCCTGATGAGCATGGGCTCGGTGATGGCCGAGCCCTACTATCGCAGTCTCGCATTGCCGTGGAACGCCGATCTGTTCTCCGACCAGAAGGTCGGTGGCAGTATCGCGTGGTCGGCGGGTGAGATCCCGCTCGTACTCGTGATGATCGCGCTGGTGGTGCAGTGGTCGCGCAGTGACCGACGCGTTGCCCGCCGCGTCGACCGGGCCGCCGATCGTGACGACGACGCCGATCTGGCCGCGCACAATGCGATGTTCGCCGAGTTGGCGCGGCGGGATCACGAAGAGCGATAGCGGTCACGATGCCCGGCGGTCACGATGCCTGGCGGTCTCGTGCCCAGAGCCGGACCGCCACGGCGGATACCACTGCGACCGCTGCCGCGACCGATGCGGCCACCGCGGCAGGCGTCGACATCAGCCCACCGTCCTGCGTGCGTGCGATCGCGATCCAGATCAGTCCCCACGCGATTCCGGCCGCGACGGCCAGTCGTCCGCGGCCCGCGAACGCCACCAACACCGACACCGCCGCGACCACCGCAAGCACAATGACGGCCCAGGCGTCCGCGCCCCACCCGAACGGATCGAGATCGGCAGACTCGAGGGCGGCCGCAGTATTGGCCACGGTCGCGACCATGACCCAGCCCAAGTACAGGAACATCGTGCCGTCCACGACGACCGCTTCGAGCGTGGTCGACGGCCTCGAGCGGCTCAGCCCCAGGAAAATGTGAACCAGCACGCCGAGCAGAACCGCAATCACGGCAACACTCACCGCGAGAAGGTCGAACTGGATCGCCAGGATCCACGCGGCGTTGAGAATCATCGACACAGCGATCCACCACCCCAGGGCCCGCTGGCGGGAATCGGCATGGTGGGCCGGTAGCGCCTGCCACACGGCGAGCGCGAGAAGTCCGATATAGATGAGTGTCCAGATCGAGAAGGCGGCGCCGCCTGGGGCGACGGCTGTGGCGTCGGATCCCAGCGCGCCGCCTGCGGCCTCCGCTACCGGTGTGCCTGCCACAGCGCCGGAGCCGAAGAACGACCCGGCTACGGCAACGACCGAGCTCACTGCCACCACGACGACACGTGGGTAATCGGTGCGATGCAACGGATTTTCCGGCGGTGTGGGTGTGAGGGAGGGTGGCTGCGTCATGCGCGCTGACTACCCACAACCCCGAGGCCTCAATCGGGACGTGTTCGGACGAGTCGGGCTGTGTAGCACGTATTGTGCTCGGTGTGTCGAGCAGAAATGGGATGAGCGTTCCTGCTGTGCGCCGGCGAGTGGCGCCGAGCGTCACCGGCGTCGTGATGTGTGTCCTGCTGGCCGTCGCCGTGGTAGTTGCACCACCGGCACACGCGCGGGAGACGCCCGGCGCCGTGGTCTCGGTCGAATCGCCGGCAGACGAACTGTCGGTGCCCGGTGCCTCGAGCACTCGGAAGATCACCTACCGGACGCAATGGCGTTCCGGGGCGGACACGGTCGGTACCGGTGTGCTGTTCCTGCCGCCCGGCGAGGCACCCGAGGGCGGGTGGCCGATTCTCGCGTGGGCGCACGGCACGACCGGGCTGTCGGATTCCTGTGCCCCATCGCGTAATCCGCGCAGTGCCCGCGACACCGCCTACCTCGACCACTGGCTGGGGCAGGGCTACGCGGTGGTGGCAGCCGATTACCCAGGGCTGGGCAGTGAAGGACTTCACCGTTACCTGGACGGACAGAGCGCCGCGAACAGCATCGTCGATCTCGTTCGCGCCGGCCGCGCGGCCGAACCGAACCTGTCCGGCGAGTGGGTCGTGGTCGGACAGTCGCAAGGTGGCCACGCTGCGCTCCACACCGCGCACCTCGCGACCACACGTGCGCCCGAACTCGACTTCCGTGGCACGGTGACCACCGGTGCACCGTCCAATCTCGAACTGGTCTTCCCTCTCGGTTTCCCGGGATTCCCGAACCTCGGTCTCGACGGCCTCACCACGTTCAGCGCCTACATCTTCGCCGGGCTCCGTGACGCGGATCCGGCCTTGGATCTCGACAGCTACCTCACCGATACCGGTCGTGAGGTGCTCGCCGCTGCCGAGGACCTCTGTTACGACGAGCTGACCGAGCGCTACGCAGGCGTGGGCATCGGCGATCTGCTGACGCGACCGCTCTCCGACGACCGGTTCCGTTCCGCGTTCACCGATTACCTGGGAGTTCCCGTCACAGGATTCGACCGGCCGATGTTCCTCGCCCAGGGACTACGCGACACGATGGTGCCGGCTCCGTTGTCGTTCAAGCTTGCCGCCGACCTGACTGCCGGGGGCGCTGCACCGCTGTTCCGCACCTATCCGACGGGGCATTCGGAGACGATGGCTGTGTCGCTGCCCGACACCACACCGTTCGTCGCGGGCCTGTTCACCGCACCTTGACCTACAGCGTCATGGCTCGATGTCACCTCGGGTGCGATGAGCTGCACGAATGTCGCCTTCGGCCATTGCGGGGCGACGGTAGAACCGCAGGATATGGGATCTGCGCGCTTGGCGGATACGCTGGTCTTCATGGCGGAGTTCATATACACGATGAAGAAGGTGCGCAAGGCGCACGGTGACAAGGTAATTCTCGACGATGTCACCATGAGCTTCTATCCGGGCGCGAAGATCGGTGTCGTCGGGCCCAACGGCGCGGGTAAGTCGTCGATCCTCAAGATCATGGCGGGCCTGGACCAGCCCAGCAACGGCGAGGCGTTCCTCGACCCGGACGCCACGGTCGGGATCCTGCTGCAGGAGCCCCCGCTCAACGAGGAGAAGACGGTCCGGCAGAACGTCGAGGAGGGCCTCGGCGAGATCAAGGTCAAGCTCGACCGGTTCAACGAGATCGCCGAGCTCATGGCCACCGATTACTCGGACGAGCTCATGGACGAGATGGGCAAGCTGCAGGAGGAGCTCGACCACGCCAACGCGTGGGACGTCGACTCCCAGCTCGAGCAGGCCATGGACGCGCTGCGCTGCCCGCCCGCGGACGAGCCCGTCACCCACCTCTCCGGAGGTGAGCGTCGCCGTGTCGCGCTGTGCAAGCTGCTGCTGAGCAAGCCCGACCTGTTGCTCCTCGACGAGCCCACCAACCACCTCGACGCCGAGTCGGTGCTGTGGCTCGAGCAGTTCCTCGCGTCGTACCCCGGCGCAGTCCTCGCCGTGACCCACGATCGGTACTTCCTCGACCACGTCGCCCAGTGGATCTGTGAGGTCGACCGCGGCAAGCTGCACCCGTACGAGGGCAACTACTCGACCTACCTGGAGAAGAAGGCCGAGCGCCTCGAAGTTCAGGGTAAGAAGGACCAGAAGCTGCAGAAGCGCCTCAGGGAGGAGCTCGAGTGGGTCCGGTCCGGCTCCAAGGCTCGGCAGACGAAGAGCAAGGCGCGTCTGGGACGCTACGAGGAGATGGCTGCGGAAGCCGAGAAGCACCGCAAGCTCGACTTCGAAGAGATCCAGATCCCGACGCCCCCGCGTCTGGGCAACGTCGTCGTCGAGGTCGACCACCTCGACAAGGGCTTCGACGGCCGTGTCCTGATCAAGGACCTGTCCTTCACCCTGCCGCGTAACGGCATCGTCGGTGTCATCGGCCCCAACGGTGTGGGTAAGACCACGCTGTTCAAGACCATCGTCGGCCTCGAAGAGCCCGACAGCGGCACCGTCAAGGTCGGCGATACGGTCAAGCTCAGCTACGTCGATCAGAACCGCGCCAACATCGATCCCACGAAGAACGTGTGGGAGGTCGTGTCCGGCGGCATGGACTACATCGAGGTCGGACAGAACGAGATGCCGTCCCGCGCGTACGTCAGCGCGTTCGGTTTCAAGGGACCGGACCAGCAGAAGAAGTCCGGGGTGCTCTCCGGTGGTGAGCGCAACCGCCTGAACCTCGCGCTGACCCTCAAAGAGGGCGGCAACCTGATCCTGCTCGACGAGCCGACCAACGACCTCGACGTCGAAACCCTGAGCTCGCTCGAAAACGCGCTGCAGCAGTTCCCGGGCTGCGCCGTCGTGATCTCCCACGACCGCTGGTTCCTCGACCGCACCTGTACCCACATCCTTGCGTGGGAAGGCAACGTCGAAGAGGGCAAGTGGTTCTGGTTCGAAGGCAACTTCGAGGCGTACGAGGCGAACAAGGTCGAGCGTCTCGGCGCCGACGCGGCACGTCCGCATCGGGTCACCCACCGGAAGTTGACGCGTGACTGATCAGGCCGTGCCCGCGACCTCGGTCGAACCCTATCGAGCTCAGGTCGAGGTTCGCTGGGGTGATTCGGATCAGCTCGGACATGTCAACAACGCCAAGGTCGTCGAGTACATGCAGGAGGGACGTATCAAGTTCCTGCAGTCCGACGAGATGCGGCACCTCGCCATTGTGGTGCGGAAGATGGACGTCGAATTCCTTCTTCCCATCAAGTACGAGTCGGGGCCGGTCACCGTCGAGATCACCGCTATGCACGTGGGAAACACCTCCTACACGCTCAGACATACGGTGCGCGACCGCGACGGTGCGGTGTGCGCCCACGGCGACGCGGTCCTCGTCGGGTTCGACATGCAGACCGAGCGTCCGCGTCGCATCACCGACGGCGAACGCGACGTACTCGGCCGGTATCGGGTCGCTGCGACGACCTGACAGCAAGATCGGATCGGCGACGGCCCACGCTTTCGCCTCCTGACATCGGACGCCGCGGATAGGCTCGGCAACGGGCCCGTCCGCGGCGTCCGCGGTTTCGGCGGCAAGCGAGGGGAGTGATGTTGATGTCGGAATCGGCGGCTTCGCGCGATATTTCGTCCACGGTGCGAGTCCTGGAGCGTGCGTACGTGCAGTCCGCGGACGGAATAGACGATCCCGAGGCTGCTGCAGCTGCCCATCTGGAGCTCGGCCTCGACCGCCCCGCAGGCACGGCCACGACCCGTGTCTACCGGCCGGACGACACGGTCGGTGCCGCCGTACAGATCGTCACCGACGACATGCCGCTGCTGGTGGAGTCCGTCACGGCACTGCTCTCCCGTGTCGGCGCGGTGATCGCCGCGCTGGTGCACCCGGTCTTCGCGGTCCACCGCGACCCCGTCGGCGCGCTTCTCGACATGGCCCCGTACGGCGCGCTGCAGGGCGACGAGCCCGCAGAATCGTGGATACACATCCAGCTGCACCCGACCACGCCGTTGGACGTCCTCGCAGGGATCGAGCGTGAAATCGGCGGTGTGCTCGACGATGTGCGGCAGGTCGTCGTCGACACCGATGCCATGCGAGCCTTGCAGAACCGGCTCGCCGAGGAACTCGACGCACTCGCTGCCGCCCCCGCCTCCGTCCACTCGACGGCCGACCTCACCGAGACAGCCGAGTTGCTGCGGTGGCTGGCTCGCGGAAACTACGCAATGCTCGGGTATCGCTGCTACGAATTCGACGAGCGCGACAGCGACGGCGTGAGCCGTTCGCGTGCGATCCCGCACAGTGGCCTCGGTGTGCTGCGCACGGTGTCCGAGACCGCAGATCCGATCGACCTGCCCTCCGAAGTCCATCCCGAACGCCGGCCACTGCTCGTGCTCACTCAAGGTGCTCGTCCCGCGACCGTGCACCGCTCGGTGTATCCGTACTTCGTCGGAGTCGGCATCCTCGATGACGAGGGGCGCACCGTCGGCGAGCATCGCTTCCTCGGCATCCTCACCGTGACGGCGATGCACGAGAACATCCTCGACATCCCGCTGCTCCGACGACGTGCACGCGGCGTCATCGCCCGTGCGGGCGTCGAACTGTCGTCGTACGGCGGCCAGGCGATGCTCGAGATCATGCAGACCCTGCCGCGCGCGGAATTGCTGTCGATGGACCCCGAGACGCTCTACACGACGGTGATATCTGTGGTCGAGATCCGTCGGCAGGTGCGGCTCTTCGTTCGGGTCGACACGTACGGGCGATATGTGTCGTGCCTGGTGTACCTTCCCCGCGACCGGTACACCACCAAGGTCCGGATCAGGATGCAGAACATTCTGCTCGACGAATTCGGCGGTGGCACACTTGATTACACTGCACGAGTGTCCGAAGGCGACCTGGCGCTACTGCACGTCACCGTCCGCTTTCCCGACCATGTGCGTCCCCGCGTCGACACCTCCGAGAGCAACAGGCAACGCATCCAGACGCTTCTCGCGAAGGCCAGCCGCAGCTGGGAGGACCGGCTCGCCGAGGTGGCCGCTAACGATCCGAGTGTCGATCCGGCGCTGGTCCAGCGGTACTTCGACGCCGCCCCCGAGGCGTACAAGGAGGACTTCAGCTCCGAACGCGCGCTCGCCGACCTGATTCGGCTCGAAGCGCTCAGCCCCGGCGACTTCGACACGCTCGTGTACCGGCCCGACACCGATGACCGCCGGAGTTGGCGCTTCACGCTCTACATCGGGTCGGAACCCGTGACGCTCGGCCGGGTCCTTCCGGTGTTGCAGAGCCTCGGCGTGGAGGTCGTCGACGAGCGGCCCTACCTGCTGCACAGATCCGACGGTGTGGACTGCTGGATCTACGATTTCGGCCTGTACCTGCCGGACGACCTCGATCCCGGACTGTTCGACACCGATCCGACTGTCGCGGGCCGCATCACCGACATGTTCGCCGCGGCGTGGCGTGGTCATGCCGAGACGGACCGTTTCAACGAACTCGTGCTCCGTGCCGGACTCACCTGGCGGCAGGCCACGATGCTCCGCGCATACGCGAAATACCTTCGGCAGACCGGGTTTCCGTACAGTCAGTACAACATCGAAGGTGTTCTGCTCGCCGCACCCGGTACGACCGCGCTACTCGTGGAACTGTTTGCATCCCGATTCGATCCGGATCGCGCATCCGACGTCCGCGAGCAGACCATGACCGACGAACTGCTCGAGAAGATCGACGCCGTCACCGGTCTCGTCGCCGATCGGATCTTGCGTGCCCTGCTGTCGTTGATCCGATCCACGTTGCGTACCAACTTCTTCGTGCCTGCGCCGGACGACGAGGCCCGCAGCCGCACCTTGGCGTTCAAGTTCGATCCCAGCGGCATCTCGGAACTGCCGGAACCACGGCCGAAGTTCGAGGTGTTCGTGTACTCACCGGACGTCGAGGGCGTGCACATGCGTTTCGGTGCGGTCGCGAGAGGCGGACTCCGCTGGTCCGATCGCCACGAGGACTTCCGCACCGAAATCCTCGGCCTGGTGAAAGCACAGGCCGTGAAGAACGCGGTGATCGTCCCGGTCGGCGCGAAAGGCGGGTTCGTCGTCAAACGCCCACCGCCGCCCACCGGCGACGCAGCCGCGGACAGGCAGGCCACACGCGCATCCGGCCAAGCCTGCTACCGCCGATTCATCGCTGCCCTGCTCGGCCTCACCGACAACCTCGACCGAGCGAGCGGCACAGCGATTCAGCCGCGGCGAGTGGTACGGCACGACGATGACGACACCTACCTCGTGGTCGCAGCGGACAAGGGCACCGCCACCTTCTCCGATCTAGCCAACTCGGTCGCCGCCGAATACGAGTACTGGCTCGGCGACGCATTCGCGTCCGGAGGATCGGCCGGATACGACCACAAGGAAATGGGGATCACCGCCCGCGGCGCATGGGAGAGCGTCAAGAGGCACTTCCGCGAACTCGGTGTCGACACTCAGAGTCAGGACTTCACAGTGGTGGGCGTCGGCGACATGAGCGGCGACGTGTTCGGCAACGGAATGCTGCTCAGTGAACACATCCGGTTGGTCGCCGCGTTCGACCACCGCCACATCTTCCTCGACCCCGACCCCGAAGCGGCACCGTCGTTCGAGGAGCGCTGTCGACTGTACGAGATGCCCCGCTCGTCCTGGGCCGACTACAACCCGGCTCTCATCGGCGACGGGGGCGGAGTGTGGGAACGCACCCGCAAATCGATCCCGATCAGCGAACAGGCCCGTGCGGCGCTCGGGCTGCCCGCTTATGTCATCGAACTCACCCCGCCAGAACTGATTCGGGCGATCCTGCGCGCGCCCGTGGATCTGGTGTGGAACGGGGGCATCGGCACCTACGTCAAGGCACGATCCGAATCGCACGCCGACGTCGGGGACAAAGGCAACGACACAGTCCGCGTCGACGGCGCCGACCTGCGCGCCCGGGTGGTGGGGGAAGGCGGCAATCTCGGTGTCACTCAACTCGGCCGGATCGAATTCGCCCGCAGCGGTGGAAAGATCAACACCGATGCGATCGACAACTCCGCCGGTGTCGACTGCTCCGATCACGAGGTCAACATCAAGATCCTCCTCGACTCGATGGTCACCTCCGGCAACCTCGACAGCGAGGAACGCAACCCACTGCTCGCATCGATGACCGACGACGTCGCCGAACTCGTGCTTGCCGACAACATCGGCCAGAACGGAGTCCTCGGCTTGGAACGGGTGTCCGCACCCGCGCTGCTCGGCGTGCACCAACGGCTCATCGCCGAACTCGAGAAAGAGGGGCGACTCGACCGCATCCTCGATGCGCTCCCCGACGACACCGAGTTCGAACAGCGAGGCGCAGACGGAGAAGGCCTGAGTTCGCCGGAACTGTCGCAACTGCTCGCCCACGTCAAGCTTTCCCTCGTCGACGACCTGCTCGACACCGACCTCCCCGACAGCGACACGTTCGCGACCCGATTGCCCGGCTACTTTCCGCGCGCGCTCCGCACCAGGTTCCGCGCGGGTATCAGAGCGCACCCACTGCGCAGGCAGATCGTCGCGACGATCCTTGCCAACGACACCGTCGACAACGGCGGCGTCTCCTTCGTCTTCCGCCTCTGCGAGGAGACAGGGGCATCGCGCACCGATGCCGTCCGCGCGTTCGCCGCGGTCACCGAGATCTTCGGCCTGCGTGGAATCTGGGATCGGATCCGATCGGCCGACCTGCCGACCGACATCGCGGACGATCTGCTGCTCGAATCCCGCCGCGTCCTCGATCGTGCGTCGCGGTGGCTGCTGTCGAGTCGGCCACAGCCGTTGGCGGTGGGCGCCGAGATCAGCCGCTACCGGCAGCTGTTCGCGAATCTTGCACCGCAGGTGGGTGAGTGGATGCGCGGTCACCACGTGCGGAACCTCGAGGAACGCACCGAGCGCATCCTCGCGCAGCACGCGCCCCCGGACCTGGTCGCGATGGTCTACCGGCTTCTCGACCAGTTCCCGCTCCTCGACGTCGTCGACATCGCGGACATCGCGGAACGGGAGGAATCGGAGGTCGCGGAGCTGTATTACGCGATGGACGCGCACCTGGGCATCGACCGGCTGCTGTCGGCCGTCACCGAACTCGAACGTGGCGACCGATGGCACTCCCTTGCGCGTCTTGCCCTGCGCGACGAACTGTACGGATCGTTGCGCTCGCTCGTCCTCGATGTCCTCGCCGGCGCCGAGCCGGGGGAGACGTGCCCGGAGATGATCGAAGACTGGGAGATGTCGAACGGCTCGCGGCTCGTGCGGGCGAGGTCGGCCCTCGACGAGATCTTCGCGTCTGGGAGTCTGGACCTGGCCATCCTGTCGGTGGCAGCACGTCAGATCAGGAGCATGGTGCGCACCAGCGCACCCGATCGGAGGTAAACGCGTGAGCGATGCGGGCGAGCAATTCGGATTCCACACGGAAGTCACGGTGCGGTGGTCCGACATGGACGTCTTCCAACACATCAACCACGCGCGGATGGTGACCCTGCTCGAAGAAGCCCGCATTCCGTGGTTGTTCGCCGACGGGCGACCGACCCAGAGCCTGCGCGAGGGCGCCGTGATCGCCGACCTCCACGTCCGTTACCGCGGGCAGTTGCGACACGACGACGGCCCCCTCGACGTCATGATGTGGACCGAGAAGGTGCGCGCGGTCGATTTCACGATCGGCTATGAGGTGCGGCCCGGCGGTGCACCCGCAGACGCGGTGCCGTCGATCATCGCGTCCACCCAGATCGCCGCATTCGACATCGACACGCAGCGACTCCGTCGGCTCAGCGACGAAGAACGCGGCTACCTGCTGAGGTGGAAGCGTGACTGACGGTACGCCGGGATTCGGTGAGCGGGCGGGGGCGGGGCCCCGCCGGGGGCGCCGCCACCCCCCCCCCCCCGTCCCCACCCCCCGCGGGCGGCGCGACCAAGCCGCCGGGGGAAGGTTTTGGAGTGG
>NZ_JBHWWZ010000009.1:0-122388 GCF_042730275.1 Rhodococcus sp. NPDC060086 | reverse complement strand
GCGTGCCGCCCGGTACGCCGGGATGGGGTGCGCGGGCGGTCGCTCTCGCCGGCGAGAGCGACCGCACCGACCTCGCAGCGTTCCTCACGCGCGCGTTGCGCCTCGACGAGGCGGCGGTCGTACGATTGCGACGTCGGGGCGAAGGTGTTCTCGTCGCCTGGGTCCAGACGGGATTCGAGGTCCTCGCGACCCGTATCGTGCGAGGAACCGTCCAGCCCGCCGACCTCTGTGTCGCCGCAGATTCGCTGCGGGCCGCACTCACCGCGACGGCAGGTACCGCAAAGGCGATCGATCCGGGATGGGCGATGGACTCTGCGTGGCGGGGAGCGTTACCGCCGGACGAGGGATTCGTCCATGTCGACGACGTGCCGGCTCGGATCCTCGTCGAACTCGCCCAGCAGGGTGTGGCACTGACCCGCGAGGCTGGAGCGCAGGGACCACCGGCGTCGCTGCTGGCGCAGGAAGTCCTCGAGGTCAGCGGAGGCGAGGCCCCAGGAGGGAATGAGACGACGGTCGGGGTGCCCATGCGGATGGTGTTCGCACTCGGGGCGATGGGATTCGTGCCCACCACCGGCCCCGACACGACGGCCGCGGGAGGGATCGATGCGGGGGCGATCGCGGCGGACGAGGTGGTGCGGGTACGCGCCTCGAACACTTGGATCCGGCTCGATGCCCGCTTCGGCTCGGTCTACCTGCGGAAAAGTGGAGGTCTCGGCCTGAGCGTGCTCTGACGAGCGCTCAGGCCGTGTCGGTCACACCGGCGAGTTCACCAGCGAGTCCGCGGCCATGTCGATGTAGTCGACGAGTTGGCGGCGATGCGCGGCGTCGAGCGTTCGATCGTCGATCGATGCGATCGCGGTGTGCATGCACCGCAACCAGGCGTCGCGCTCGAGCGGGCCGATCTTGAACGGATGATGACGCATCCGCAGTCGTGGGTGACCGCGCTCGTCCGAGTAGGTGCGGGGCCCTCCCCAGTACTGTTCGAGGAACATCCGCATGCGGCGCTCTGCCGGGCCGAGATCCTCCTCGGGGTAGAGGGGGCGGACGATCTCGTCCTTCGCCACCTCTTCGTAGAAACGCGCGATGATCTTGCGGAAGGTCTCGGCGCCGCCGATCTCGTCGTAGAAGGTCTGCTGGTCGGTCATCGTGTGCTTACCTCCCTCTCACCGGCCATTGTGCCCGCACCGGAGTATGCATGCCCGTACGGGGTGACGTACCCGCCGGTACCGACGACACAGGATGTTCACCGGTCGGCCCTTGATTCGTCCGCGGATTTCGGGTGCGATTCGGAGGTATCCGTGGTGCACTGTTTCCAGTCTTCCGGAGGTCGTATGAAGCACGGCAGCACAGCACATCGACAACTGTCGCCCGCGGACGCCCCGATCGGGGCGCCGGGGGCCACCACACTGCAGTTGGTACGCGACGACGTCGGTCTACCCGACTGGGTGAAACGTCGGGTCCTGCTGCTCAACGCCACCTACGAGCCGCTCACGGCGCTTCCCGCGCGACGCGCCGTGGTCCTCATGGCAGGTGGCAAGGCCGACACTGTGCACGACGACCCGCTCGCACCGATGGTTCGATCGGCAGAATGGTCGGTGCAACTGCCGTCGGTGATCCGGCTGCGCACCTACGTGCGGGTGCCCTATCACGCGCGGGTGCCCATGACCCGGGCCGCGCTCATGCACCGCGACAGCAATCGCTGCGCGTACTGCGGCTCCAAGGCGGAAACCATCGATCACGTCATTCCCCGGAGTCGCGGTGGAGCACATGCCTGGGAGAACTGCGTGGCGTGCTGCGCACCGTGCAACCACAAGAAGGCAGACAAACTGCTCAGCGAGCTCGGGTGGACGTTGCGTGCGTCCCTGGTGCCTCCGAAGGGTAGGCATTGGCGCCTGCTGGCCACCCTGCAGGACCTGCACCCGACGTGGCTTCCGTACCTCGGTGAGGGCGCTGCCTGACCGTCGCGGACAGGAAAACGTACTCGAGCAGGGACCAAATCCGGGGCATGTGAGGTCTTTCGTTGCCACCTGGGATACCTTCTCCCTGTGAGCATTCTCGAGACAACGCTGATATTTGTCGGCATCCCGCTGCTGATCGTTCTTGTCTTCGCGGCTTTCTCCTGGACGGCACCCCGCAATCCCGGCCCGGCCGCGTCCGACAACCCGTACAGGCTCGGCGACGAGTGGCAGCACGGTGCACTGCTGTGGAGCGCAACCGACGAGGTGACCCCGCACGGTCGCCACGCACATCACGGGCACGCAGCCGGTGCACCGGCAGACCTGATCGGAGGGACCGCAAGTGGCAAGTGGTGACGTGATTCATGCCCCGGCGCGCACCGACGCGCCCCTGCCGCACGCCGCGGCTCTGACGTCGAGCGGCCGGATCTCCGAGGCCCGTGCCGACGGTATCGAGTTCGCGGGCCCGCCGTTCGAGGACGACGACCTGATCGCCCTCGACGACACGCTCACGTCCGCGATCCGCGCCACCGGCGTGCGCTTCAACGTGTACATCGCCGATGCGCCGGATCCGGCTGCCGCCACCGACACGGTGTTCCCGTCGACGCCCGAGGCCGAGAACTCGGTGCTCATCGCCGTGTACCCGAACCAGAAGGCCGTCGAGGTCCGCAGCGGACGCGACGCCGCCCAGGTCACCGACCGGATCGCTCAGCTCGGCGTGACCGCAGCGGTAGGACCGTTCGGTCAGGGACAGCTCATCGACGGCATCATCAGCGCCGTCCGCGTGATCGCCAACGCGATCATCACCCAGTAGGACCCCGCTTCTTCGGCCCGATGCCACCTTCGGTCACCTCGAGTGACCGAAGGCGACATCGGGCCGTTTGCGTTCCGTCGTCAGGACGCGTCGAACGCCTGTGCCCGCAGCGAGCGCACGATGCCCGCGCGTCCCTCCGTGATCAGGCGGCGCAGTGCCGGCGGCCGATCACCGGCGAGGAACTCGTCGGCCGCCGCGACCGAAGCCTCGCTGATCGACCAGGACGGGTACAGGCCCACGACCACGGTCTGCGCGACCTCGCTGGACCTGCGCTCCCACACGTCGGGCACCTCCGCGAAGTACCGGGCCACGTAGGGCTCGAGCAGTTCCGACTGGCCGGCGGGCGCGAAGCCACCGATGATCGCGCGGGCCGTGATGTTCGGGACGGTATCGTCGCCGACCACTGTCTGCCACACCTGAGCCTTGACCGCTTCCTGCGGACGGGCCGCGCGTGCCGTCGCTGCCTGCCGGGCGCCGGCTGCGGTCGGGTCACGCTCCGCTTCCGCATCGATGAACGGCGACTCGACCCCTTCGGCATCGACCTCGCCGGCAGCCGCAAGTGCCTGCACCAGACGCCACCGCAGATCGGTGTCCACGACCAGACCTGGCAGCCCGACCCGCGCGGGGTCGCCGCCGAGCAGCTCCTCGAAGACCTCCGTGTGCCACGGTGACAACCTGGCCGTCGACAACGCGTTGACGAACGCGAGCTGATGGTCGGATGCCGGCTCGGCGTCACGTGCCAGCTCGAGCAATCGGTTCGTGTAGTCGTTCCAACCGGACCCATCGGCCCACGCGGGATCGGCGTAGCTGCCGATTGCCGTGTGCGCTTGCATCAGGAGGCGCTGCACGACGCCCACCTCGGTCTCAGCGGTGATACCGCGCTGTATCAGCGCAACGAACTCACGTGCCTTCAGTTCGGCCTGGCGGGTCATCTCCCACGCCGCCGACCACACCAGCGTGCGCGGCAGCGACTCGGCGATGTCGCCGACACGTTCGGTCACCGTGCGGAGCGACTCGTCGTCGAGCCGGACCGAGCAGTAGGTTAGGTCGTCGTCGTTGACGAGCACGAACTTGCCGCGGTCCACGCCGATGAGCTCGGGGACGTCGGTGCGCGCGGTTGCGTCGACGTCGATCTCGACGCGGTGGGTGCGGACGAGCCTGCCCGAGCCGTCGTCGTCGTAGACGCCGATCGCGAGGCGATGCACCCGGTACTCACCGGCACCGGGCTGCGCACCCTCCTGCAGTACCGCGAAACGGGTGAACTTTCCCTCGCCGTCGACTTCGAAGTCGGGGCGCAGGATGTTCAGGCCCGTCGTCTTGAGCCACTGGGCGCCCCATCCCGACAGATCGCGTCCCGACGACTTCTCGAGCGCGGCGAGCAGGTCGTCGAACGTCGCATTGTCGAAGGCGTGGTCGCGGAAGTACGCCCGCAGGCCTTCGAGGAAGGGTTCCTGCCCGACGTAGGCAACGAGTTGCTTGAGTACCGAGGCGCCCTTCGCGTACGTGATTCCGTCGAAGTTGACCTCGACCGCGGCGAGGTCGGGAATGTCCGCGGCGATCGGGTGCGTGGACGGAAGCTGGTCCTGCCGGTACGCCCACGACTTCTCGACGTTCGCGAACGTCGTCCACGCATTGGTGTACTCGGTGGCCGAGGCCTGCGAGAGCACGGACGCGAACGTCGCGAAGGACTCGTTGAGCCACAGGTCGTCCCACCACCGCATGGTGACGAGGTCGCCGAACCACATGTGCGCCATCTCGTGCAGGATCGTCTCGGCGCGACGCTCGTAGGAGTAGCGGGTGACCTTGGACCGGAAGACGTAGTCCTCGAGGAAGGTCACGGCGCCCGCATTCTCCATGGCGCCCGCATTGAACTCCGGCACGAACAGCTGGTCGTACTTCCCGAAGGCGTACGGGATGCCGAAGTTCTCGTGGTAGAAACCGAAGCCCTGCTTCGTCTCCGTGAACAGACGTTCGGCGTCCATGAACTCGGCGAGGGACGCGCGGCAGTAGAGGCCGAGTGGGATCGTGCCGTGCTCGTCGGTATAGGCGTCGGTCCATTGGGCATACGGACCCGCGATGAGCGCGACGAGGTAGGTGCTCATCCTCGGTGTGGTGCGGAAGATGTGCTGACCGGGCGATGCGGCGGTGGTCTGCACGGTCTCGGAGTTCGAGATGACCTGCCAGTCTGCGGGCGCGGTGACCGACAGATCGAAGGTGGCCTTGAGATCGGGCTGGTCGAAGCACGCGAACATCCGCTTGGCGTCGGCAGTCTCGAACTGCGAGTACAGGTACACCGCGTCGTCGGTCGGATCGACGAAGCGGTGGAGTCCCTCGCCGGTGTTCGTGTACAGGCAGTCGGCGTCGACGACGAGCTCGTTGTGGGCAGCGAGCCCGGTGAGCGCGATGCCGGTGTCCTCGCTGTATCCGGACACGTCCACGGGCGAGCCGTTGAGCGTGGCCGAATGCACGGTCTGCGCAATCAGATCGATGAAGGTGGACGCGCCTTCGGTCGCGTCGAACGTCACCGTGGTGACGGACCGGAACGTAGTGGCCCCCGGTGCTCCGGACCCGTCGGTGAGGTCGAGAACGATGGTGTAGTTGTCGACGCGCAGGACCGCTGCCCGCTCGGCGGCCTGCTCGCGGGTCAGGTTCGGTGGTGCCACAGGAAACTCCTTCTCACGACGGGATGTCGGTCGGAACCCATCCCATCATGGTCGGGTCGCGCTCAGGTGGCGACGCTCGACAACGGCACGCTCGTGTCCGCGAGGCGGGCAGGATCGACGGGTGAACCCGAGGAGACGAGTGCGCGGATGTCGTCGCCGGCGTCCCAGATATTCACGTTCATGCCGGCCAGTACCTTGTTGTCGCCGTCGAGCCAGAATGCGAGGAACTCGCGCTTCGCGACGTCTCCGCGTGTGATCACCCGCGAATCGGGTGGGGCGAGCCCGACATATTCCATCCCGAGGTCGTACTGGTCGGTGAAGAAGTAGGGGAGGCGGTCGTAGGGGGCGTCGATGCCGAGCATCGTGGCAGCGGCAACGAAAGGTTGGTTGAGCGCGTTGGCCCAGTGCTCGACCCGGACGCGGCCACCGAGTGCGGGATGTTCGGCCGCTGCGATGTCGCCGACCGCGACGATGTCGGGATCACTTGTGGTCAGCGATGCGTCGACGAGAACCCCGCCGTCGACGGCCAGGCCCGCTTCCTCGGCGAGTTCGACGTTCGGTGCCGCACCGACTGCGACGAGCACCGCATCGGCAGGCACAGTGCTGCCGTCCGCGAGAACGACCCCGGTGGCGCGGCCACCGTCGACGGCGATCTCACGCACCGAGGCACCGAGCCGCAGATCGACGTCGTGCGCCCGGTGCAGGTCGGCGAACACCGCGCCGATCTCCGGGCCCAGCGACCCGGACAGGGGTGTCTGTGCGGATTCGATCACCGTCACGTCGGCGCCGTACCCCCGCGCGCCGGCTGCGATCTCGAGCCCGATCCATCCTGCGCCGATGATCGCGAGGCGCGCGGCGGTGCCGTCATCGCGCCGGATCGCAGCGAGCAGCTCGTCTGCCTCACCGACGGTGCGCAGGACGTGAACACCCGGCGCATCGGCCCCCGGGAGAGGCAGGCGCCGGGAGCGCGACCCGGTCGCGAGCGCCAGCTTGTCGTAGTGCACGGTCGATCCGTCCGGCAGGACGACCGTGTGCGCGGCGGGGTCGATCGCGGTGACCGTCGTGCCGAGACGAAGGTCCACGCGATGATCTCGGTACCAGTCGCCGCGCTGCACGGTGAACTCGAGCAGCCGCTTGCCGCCCGCGAAGTATTCCTTCGACAGCGGCGGTCGTTCGTACGGCAGGTGTTCCTCCGCGCCGAACAGCACCACGTGGCCGGGGAAGTCACGGGCCCTCAGTTCTTCGGCCACCTTCGCGCCCGCCAGGCCTGCACCGACGATCACGAACGTCTTCTCACCCGGCATCGCATGACCTCTCGTTCGTGTGCGTGCTCGACGCTGTACGTCCAGGTCCTCCCGTCCGACGGTACGGGGACGATGCGCCGGTGCGGCGACGATCGGGAAGAATGCCTCGCGAAACGGTGTTGCATTCCCTGTAACCCGACTTTCGTGAGGAGATCATCTTGAGCGACCCGACCACAGGTACCGCAGGCAAGGACACCGCAGACTTCTGGTTCGACCCGCTTTGCCCGTGGTGCTGGATCACCTCGCGATGGATCCTCGAAGCCACCGAGGTGCGCGACATCGAGGCACGCTTCCACGTGATGAGCCTCGCCGTGCTCAACGAAGGCCGCGACCTGCCCGACGAGTACGCCGAGATGATGAAGACGGCCTGGGGTCCGGTGCGCGTCGCGATCGCCGCGTCGCAGAAGTACGGCGACGAGATCCTCGAGGGCCTGTACACCGCGATGGGCACACGCATCCACAACGAGGGCAACAAGGACTTCACCGACGTCATCGCCGGTGCACTCGCCGAGCTCGACCTCGATCCCGCCCTCGCGCAGGCCGCCGACAGCGAGGACTACGACACGGCGCTTCGTGAGAGCCACGCGGCCGGGATGGACGCCGTCGGCCCCGACGTGGGAACCCCCACGATCCACGTCAACGGTGTCGCGTTCTTCGGGCCGGTGCTGTCGAAGATCCCGCGCGGCGAAGAGGCAGGAAAGGTATGGGACGGAGTGGTCGCGCTCGCGTCGTACCCGCACTTCTTCGAACTCAAGCGCAGCCGCGACGAAGATCCGTCGTTCGACTGACGATCGATCGGATCGAGAGAAAAGTGTCCCTCCGGCTCGTACGAGCCGGAGGGACGACTTGTGTGGCGTAGGGGAATGTGTCAGCCGAGGGTCTTCTCGAGGTCGTCGAGGATGGTGTTCGCGCCGACCACACCGATACCGACCATCCAGGTTTCGTCCTCGAACTCGTAGACCTTCCCGGCCTCGACCCCGGGCTGCGCGCCCCACAGGCCGGTGACCGCTGCCATGGTGGTCGCGGCCGGATTGCCTCCGGGATTGGTGAAGAAGACGACGTCGCCGTCGATCTCGGTGTAGTTCTCGGGGCTGAGTTCGAGCATCGAGTACTCGTTCCAGGCGCGGTCCGCACCGAGGTCGTAGCCGACCTGCGTGAGGATGGTGCCGGAGAAGGTGTCGGGTCCGTAGAGACGGAAGTTGTCGGGTCGGAACCGGACCATCGAGGCGGTCTGCCCCTCTGCGCCTATGTCCTTGCCGACCTGCACCGCGCGTTCCTCGACTCCGGTGAGCAGGGCCTCCATCTCGTCGGTCTCGCCCACCGCGGCGGCCGTGATGCGGGCCTGTTCTTCCCACTCGGTACCCGAGTTGACGGAGAAGACGGTCGGGGCGATCGCCGAGAGCTGCTGGTAGAGCGCTTCGTGCCGTACCTGCGCACCGATGATCAGATCGGGGTTCAGGCTCGCGATGGCTTCGAGGTCGGGCTCCATCGTCGGGCCGACGGATGCGATTCCCTCGAGTTCGTCGGCGAGGTACTCGGGGACACCGGTCGCCGCACCCGATTCGGTGGCGCCGACCGGCGTGATGCCGAGTGCGACGAGGGCGTCGAGATGCGGGGAATCGATGACGACGATGCGCTCGGGCGTGCCCTCGATCGTCGTCTCACCCATCGCGTGCTCGACGGTGTATGCCGCGTCGGTGGAGGCCTCGTCCGAGGTGGTGGCCTCGTCGGACGAGGTCGACCCGCAGGCCGACAGGAGCCTGGCCGTGGCGGCAGCGGCTGCGGTCAGGATGACGCGCGTCGATCGTCCTTGTGCTGTGAACATTCGCCCAACTTAGCGGTTCGACTTAGGTGAGGGAAACCTCACTCCCGTCGGATGCGAGCGGTTCACGTCTCGCCGTGGCGTCTCGCTAGACTCGCTCCATGCGCGTTTACCTGGGAGCCGATCACGCCGGCTTCGAACGGAAGAATCAGATCATCGAGCACCTGACGGCGAACGGCCACGAAGCCGTCGACTGCGGCGCCTTCGAATACGACGCACTCGACGACTACCCGGCGTTCTGCATCGAGGCCGCGCGTCGCACTGTTGCCGATCCGGGCAGTCTCGGACTCGTCCTCGGCGGCAGCGGCAACGGTGAGCAGATCGCCGCGAACAAGGTTCCCGGAGCGCGTTGCGCGTTGGCGTGGAGCGTCGAGACCGCGAAGCTTGCCCGCGAGCACAACAACGCCCAGCTGATCGGTATCGGCGGCCGGATGCACTCCCTCGAAGAGACGCTCGCGATCGTCGACGCCTTCCTCGCGGCCGAGTGGTCGAACGAGGAGCGGCACCAGCGTCGCATCGACATCCTCGCCGAGTACGAGACGTCCGGCGACGCACCTGCGGTACCGGGCGCGAACTGACCGGTGCCCGAAGGACACATCCTGCACCGGCTCGCCCGGTTGCACCACGAGTGGTACGCGGGTGCGCCGGTGCGGGTGTCCAGTCCTCAGGGGCGTTTCGACGAGGGCGCGGCGACGGTGAACGGGCGCGTTCTCACGCACGCCGACGCCTGGGGCAAGCACCTGTTCCACCACTACGAGGGCGCGCTGACGGTGCACGTGCACCTCGGAATCTACGGAGCGTTCACCGATTCCGAACTTCCACTCGGTGAACCCACGGGGCAGGTCCGCATGCGGATGATCGGTTCCGGACACGGCAGCGATCTGCGCGGACCGGCCGCGTGCGAGATCCTCACCGAGGTCGAGGTCGACGCGATCGAAGCGCGTCTCGGTCCCGATCCTCTACGTGCCGACGCCGATCCGGAGCAGGCGTGGGCGAGGATCAGCCGTTCCCGCAGCCCGATCGGTGGCCTGCTCATGGATCAATCGGTGATCGCGGGAATCGGCAACGTCTACCGCGCCGAAGTGTTGTTCCGGCACGGAATCCATCCCGAACGACCCGGCAAGAATCTCTCACGCGCCGAATTCGACGCGATCTGGGCCGACCTCGTCGAGCTGATGCAGGTCGGAATGGCGCGTGGCCGTATGCATGTCGTACGCACTGAAGACGACCACGGCGCACCGGCATACGCGAAGGATCGACCCCGCACCTACGTGTACCGGCGCACCGGGGATCCGTGCCGAGTGTGCGGCACACCGGTGCTCCACAAGGTGATGGGCGCGCGGAATCTGTTCTGGTGCCCGGTCTGTCAATCGGAGTGAGTTCTGTCGATCGGAGTGAGTGAGGGACGAGTAGCTCAGAACCCGTCGAACCCGAAGTCGCCGAACCCGCTGTCGCCACCGAACGAGTCGCCGCCACCGAAATCATCGCCACCGCCGTCGGAACCGCCACCACCGCTGTCGTCGCCACCGATGTTGTCGCCCGCGGCACCGTCCGTGCCGTCCGCTTGACCGCTCTCGAAAGCCTGCGCGTCGTACGGCACCCCCGCCATACCCGCGAACAGTGACGAGAACAGGAGCATCGAACCCACGCCCCACGCACCCGCGACCAGAGCGGGCTTCCACCATGGCTCGGAGTACCACCCTGCAGGGACCGGCCTGCCCGCGACACGGCCACCCGGGTAGTAGTTCGGGGTGTGTGCCGACGGTGACGGCGACGCAGCGACCTGCCGGCCCTCGAACTCGACCTCACGATCTTCGGTCACCGATCCTGCAGACTTCTGGCCGTCGAGAGTGGGGATCTCCGGCCCAGGGTCCATGCCCATCGCCGTGCGGGCAGCGCGGATGTAGTAGAGCCCTTCGAGCGCGGTCTGCTTCGCGAGTCGCGCCTGAACGGGGGATTGTGCCTGGTCGATCTGCGAACCGGCGGCCGTGAAGCGCTCGGCGGCGTCCGCGAGCGCGTGCCGCGACGCGTCGTCGGTGCCGGTGAGGTTGTAGATCTGGCCGCCGAGTCGTTCGATGGCCTGGCGGGCGTCCGCTTTGGCGTCGTCCAGGTTTCCGGCAGCGTGTCGGGTGGTGTTCTTCTGCGAGCGAGCGACGAAGTACACGACGACGGCCACGGCTGCGAAGATGAGCAAAATTTCCACGGTGAGTCCCTACGACGGGGTCGTTCGGTACAGGCCCCAGCGTACCGATCCTGTCAGCTGTCGAGGACGGTCTGCAGTCCCGCACGCAGGCACTCGTCGAACGCCTTGCGGTCGGGTACTGCGGCAGGGTCGACGGTGAGCCCGACACAGCACATGTCGCGGTACGACATCAGGGTCGCGTTGACCGCCGACCCGAGGGTTCGGCCGAATCCGTAATAGCGCGCGATGCCCGCGCCCGCCACGAACAGGGGTGTCGTCGAACCCGGCACCGTGCAGGTGAGCACGTCGTCGTGGCCGAACATCCGAGTTGCGGGAAGCACACTGGGGTCGTCGGGCGCACCTGCGGTCACGCGGTCGATGCGTCGCATCAGATCGACCGGCCCGTCGTCGATCTCGGTGCCGCCGAGAGAGATGTGCGCGGGTTCTTCGGATCCGCTGCCCGGGATCGCGGCGAACAGGTCGTCCGAGGGGGAGCCGTGGGTCTGCCGGTACGACGCATATCCGAGGAGCACTGTGGCCGCGACACCACTTTCGAGTCCGCATCCGGCGCGATCCACGGCGTCGCGCATCTCGTCGCGGGAGATGTCGAGGGTATGAAGCCGATGTGTTCCACCTGTGGGGATCGCGCGGTGGGGGAGCGGCTGCGACGCCGGTGCGAGGATCGCCTTCATCAGATCCGAGGTGCTGTCCACGACGAGTTCGGTCGACGAGCGAATCGCGTCCGCGGTGTGTTCCGACAGGTTGCGCAACCACGCCCACACCGAGCCGTGCTGTGCGTCGTCCGGTGTGGATGCACTGTGCCCGTCGCGTTCGGGGCGCACGATGCTGATCACGAGTGCCGCTTGACCGCCGGTGAGCCCGTCCACGAGCGTCAGGCCCCAGCCGGCGCGATGAGCGTCGACGGTCTCGGGAACAGCAGGAGTCAGCGACAGCACGTCGGAGAAACCAGCAGTTCCCGTCAGTGACATCCGGTCGAGATGCCACGGGACGTCGTCGTGGTCGCCGTTGCGTCGCGCGACGTCGAGCCCGATGGGAACCTCGACCACCCTGTGCCGGAACGCCGCGGCCTCCAGATTTCCGGGCGCGAGCATCGCGGTGACGCGATCCCATTCCGGTACTGCGTCGAGGAGTACCGCTGCGACGACAGACGACCTCGAGGCCGCGGCCGCGGACCCTGTTGCCGCCTCGCCGGACCTCCTCGACGTGCGGTCGGGTGTCTCGCTCACACTGGCGACGCTCTCACAGCCGCCGGGCGTGCGGTCTCGGATTCGAGTCGGTACTCCGGTATCGAGTCGAAACGGTGATCCGGACGCTGCACAAACGAGAACCGCCCGCGATCTCGATGAGATCACGGGCGGTTCGCTGGAGGGGATGACGGGAATCGAACCCGCGTGGCCAGTTTGGAAGACTGGGGCTCTACCATTGAGCTACATCCCCGCACTTGCGGCTTCGTAGGATTTCACCGGGTGGTTTTCCGGTGCTCTCCGGCGTTCGCCGCTTGCAGGATGAGACTGTACCGAACCCGGCTTTGGAATTCATAATCGGGGGGCCGTAGGATTCAGTCCGGCCCCCGGCACCGCGGCGGGAGCAGTACGACGGGATGTGGCGCAGCTTGGTAGCGCATCCGCTTTGGGAGCGGAGGGTCGCAGGTTCGAATCCTGTCATCCCGACCAGATCGAACAGCGTCAGGGCGCTCAGTAGTGAGAACGAACGACCGACAAGAGCACGACAAGAAGGAGCCATGTCCGTGAAGAGCACCGTCGAGCAGCTGAGCCCGACGCGAGTCCGTATCAATGTTGAGGTGCCCTTCGAGGAGCTCCAGCCTGATTTCGACCGCGCCTTCCAGTCCCTCGCCGGCCAGGTGCGGATCCCCGGATTCCGTCCCGGCAAGGCCCCGCGCAAGATCCTCGAGGCTCGCGTCGGTCGCGGTGCAGTGCTCGAGCAGGTCGTCAACGAGGCGATCCAGTCGCGCTACTCCGAGGCTGTGACCGCGAACGAGGTCAAGGCCATCGGCCAGCCCGAGATCGACATCACCAAGCTCGAGGACAACGTCGAACTGGTCTTCGCGGCCGAGGTCGACGTGCGTCCCGAGGTCACCCTCCCCGACTTCTCCGAGATCGCGGTCACCGTCGATCCCGTCGAGATCTCGGACGAGGACATCGAAGAGCAGCTGCTGTCGCTGCGTCAGCGTTTCGGCACCCTCACCGGCGTCGAGCGCGCCGTGCAGGACGGCGACTTCGTGTCGATCGACCTGTCGGCCACCGTCGACGGCGAAGAGGTCACCGAAGCCGCCACCGAGGGCCTGTCTCATGAGGTCGGCTCCGGCCAGCTCATCGAGGGTCTCGACGAGGCCGTCATCGGACTCGAGGCCGAAGGGTCGAAGGAGTTCACCTCGACGCTGGTCGCCGGCGAGTTCGCGGGCAAGGAAGCCGTCGTCACCGTCAAGGTGAACTCGGTCAAGGAACGCGAACTGCCCGCTGAGGACGACGAGTTCGCGCAGCTCGCCAGCGAGTTCGACACCCTCGACGAGCTGAAGGCAGACCTGCGTGAGCGTGTCGGCCGCGTCAAGCAGGTCGAGCAGGCCGGCCAGATCCGCGACAAGGTGCTCGACGAGCTCCTCGACAAGGTCGAGGTGCCGTTGCCCGAGGCCGTCGTCCAGGCCGAGATCGACAGCGCACTGCACGACGCGATCCACGAACTCGAGCACGATGAGGCTCAGCTCGACAAGCTGCTCGAGGCTCAGGGTTCGAGCCGCGAGGAGTTCGACAAGGAAGCTCGCGAGTCGGCAGAGCGGTCCGTCAAGACCCAGCTGCTCCTCGACGCGATCGCCGAGTCGGAGAAGACCACGGTCGAGCAGGAAGAGCTGACCGAACGCATCTTCTTCCAGGCGCAGCGCTACGGCATCCCGCCGGAGCAGTTCATCCAGCAGATCAGCCAGGCCAACCAGCTCGGCGCGATCTTCGCGGACGTCCGCCGCGGCAAGGCTCTCGGCACGGTCGTCGACCGGGTTGCCGTCACCGACACCACCGGTGCGACCGTCGACACCTCCGAGCTCTTCGGTGGCGCGAAGTCCGACTCGGATGAGGCTGCCGACGACGCCGAGGCGACCGAGGAGAAGGCATCCGAGTAATCGGATCTTTTCCGCTTTGAGCGAAGATGGGCGGCACCGGGCATCCGGTGCCGCCCCGTTTCGTTAGTGTCAATGTCAGCAATCCACGATTGACGAGAAGGCAGGTACCCGTGACTCCTCAGAATCCGGCGACATCCATCGGCCCGATGATGACCTCGGCCACCGCTGGCCTGAACCTCAGCGACTCGGTGTACGAACGCCTGCTCCGCGAGCGCATCATCTTCCTCGGCACCCAGGTCGACGACGACATCGCCAACAAGCTCTGCGCGCAGATCCTGTTGCTGTCGGCGGAAGACCCGACCCGCGACATCTCGCTGTACATCAACTCCCCGGGGGGTTCGGTCACCGCGGGCATGGCGATCTACGACACGATGAAGTTCGTGGAGTGCGATGTGGCGACGTTCGCTATGGGCCTGGCTGCGTCGATGGGGCAGTTCCTGCTCTCGGCCGGCACCAAGGGCAAGCGCTACGCTCTGCCGCACGCGCGGATCATGATGCATCAGCCGTCCGCCGGGATCGGTGGTACCGCGAGTGATATCGCCATCATGGCCGAGCAGTTCGCACACACCAAGCGTGAGATGGCCGAGCTGATCGCAGAGCACACCGGGCAGACCGTCGAGCAGATCACGATCGACTCGGACCGCGACCGCTGGTTCACAGCGAAGCAGGCACTCGAATACGGCTTCGTCGACCACGTCGTCGCGCGGGCCCAGCAGGCCGGCGGCACGTCGAACTAGGCCCGAGGCCCCAGACCCGCTCCACGTCCCACACATTCTTGGAGAAGCGATGACCAACATGTTCGATCCGCGCCAGCTCGGCGGCCAGGCTCCGAATTCGCCGGCGAGCCGCTACATCCTCCCGTCGTTCATCGAGCACTCGAGCTACGGCGTCAAGGAATCCAACCCGTACAACAAGCTCTTCGAGGAGCGCATCATCTTCCTGGGTGTCCAGGTCGACGACGCGTCCGCGAACGATGTCATGGCTCAGCTGCTCGTGCTCGAGTCGCTCGATCCCGACCGCGACATCACCATGTACATCAACTCGCCCGGTGGTTCGTTCACGTCGCTGATGGCGATCTACGACACCATGCAGTACGTTCGCGCCGATATCACCACCGTGTGCCTCGGCCAGGCGGCGTCGGCTGCGGCCGTGCTGCTCGCGGCCGGTACTCCGGGTAAGCGGCTCGCGTTGCCGAACGCCCGTGTGCTCATCCACCAGCCCGCGACAGGTGGCATTCAGGGTCAGGTTTCCGACCTCGAGATCCAGGCCGCGGAAATCGAGCGCATGCGCCGTCTCATGGAGACGACGCTGGCCAAGCACACCGGCAAGGACCCCGAGCAGATCCGCAAGGACACGGATCGGGACAAGATCCTCACGGCAGCAGAAGCCGTCGAGTACGGTCTGATCGACAGCGTGCTCGAGTACCGCAAGTTGTCCGCTCAGGCATAGTCACACCCGGCCCGGTCGAACCGCACCGAGTGTGTTCGGCCGGGCCGTTGTGCAGGGTGTGGTCGCGTCATGGCAGGCGCACACAAATATGGCCGGAAACGCGAAGAACCTGTCGACCCGCGTGCCGGAGTCCGGGTACGGTCGATCAAAGGGCCCGCTCCCCGGGGGCCGGCGCTCGTCGACGGACACGGGATCGGTTGCACGCATACGAGGAAGTAGGGACCTGACAGATGGCACGTATCGGTGACGGCGGGGATCTGCTCAAGTGCTCGTTCTGCGGAAAGAGCCAGAAGCAGGTCAAGAAGCTCATTGCGGGCCCTGGGGTCTACATCTGCGACGAGTGCATCGACCTCTGCAACGAGATCATCGAGGAGGAGCTCGCCGAAACCAGCGAGGTCAAACTCGATGAGCTGCCCAAGCCCGCCGAGATCCGGGAATTTCTCGACAATTATGTGATCGGCCAGGATTCTGCGAAACGGTCTCTTGCGGTGGCTGTCTACAACCACTACAAGCGCATCCAGGCCGGCGACAAGACGCGCGACGCGCGCGGTGAGTCGGTCGAACTCGCCAAGTCGAACATTCTTCTGCTCGGCCCCACCGGCTGCGGCAAGACCTACCTTGCCCAGACCCTCGCGAAGATGCTCAACGTGCCCTTCGCGATCGCCGACGCCACCGCACTCACGGAGGCCGGGTACGTCGGTGAGGACGTCGAGAACATCCTCCTCAAGCTGATCCAGGCCGCCGACTACGACGTCAAGCGCGCTGAGACCGGCATCATCTACATCGACGAGGTCGACAAGATCGCGCGCAAGAGCGAGAACCCGTCGATCACCCGCGACGTCTCGGGCGAGGGCGTCCAGCAGGCACTGCTGAAGATTCTCGAGGGCACGCAGGCGTCGGTGCCCCCGCAGGGCGGTCGCAAGCATCCGCACCAGGAGTTCATCCAGATCGACACGACGAACGTGCTGTTCATCGTTGCCGGTGCCTTCGCGGGTCTCGAGCGGATCGTCTCCGACCGCGTCGGCAGGCGCGGGATCGGTTTCGGCGCCGAGGTGCGGTCGAAGGCCGAGATCGACACCACCGACCATTTCGCCGACGTCATGCCCGAAGATCTCATCAAGTTCGGGCTCATTCCCGAGTTCATCGGCCGCTTGCCGATCGTCGCGTCGGTGACCAACCTCGACAAGGAATCGCTTGTCGAGATCCTGTCGGAGCCGAAGAACGCCCTTGTCAAGCAGTACGTGCGGCTGTTCGAGATGGACGGTGTGGAACTCGAGTTCACCAAGGACGGGCTCGAAGCTGTCGCCGACCAGGCCATCCTGCGCGGTACGGGTGCCCGCGGGCTCCGGGCGATCATCGAAGAGGTGCTGCTGCCGGTGATGTACGACATCCCGAGCCGCGACGACGTCGAGAAGGTCGTCATCACCGCGGAGACCGTGACCGACAACGTCCTGCCGACCATCGTGCCGCGCAAGCCCGACCGCGAACGTCGCGAGAAGAGCGCCTGACCTCAGGATCGGCCGCGACGTCCCGCAAGACGTGCGACGTCGCGGAGTATGCCGGGGGCCCGGCGCGCCATGGTCAGGACTGCGCGGTCGGAGAGGGTCGGGCGGGGCGGTGCCGGCGGGTGTGTAGGCCGGGTCCGGTTCGTCGCCGTGAACATCTGGACCTGGCCGGGGACGCCCTTCAGTCGATGTCTGCCCAGGTCCGTGAAATCGATGTCGGCGCCGATTCCGAGATCGCGCACCCGCTGTGAGCATCGGACCTGCCCTGGCCCGGCGGACGCGGCAATGCGGGCCCCGATGTGCACTGTCATCCCGGTCAATTCCGGGCCGGCGCGGGTGACCGTTCCGACGTGCACACCGGAACGGACCGACAACCCGAGAGTCTTTGTGGTCCGGATGATTCGATGTGCACAGTGGATGGCGGCCGCCGGACCGTCGAACACGCTCAGTGTTCCGTCACCCGCGATACCGACAAGCGTGCCCGCGCCTGCCTCGACCTCGGCACGCACCGATCTGTCGTGCGCGGCCAGTAGCGATGCGAAGTGAATGTCGCCGATCTCCGCGAGTAGGTCGGTCGAGCGGACGACATCGGTGAAGAGGATGGTGGCGAGGAACCGGTCCGCGTCGACCGGACGGATCGCACCGGTGGCAAGCTCCTCCACGTGGTCGAGCACCGGGATCAACGCCTCGCCCAGGGTTGCGCCGGCCGGGATGGGTGGCAGGTCGTGGAATCGGCCGTTCGGGACGAGTTCCGCGACCCGGCGGACGGCTTCTCGGGCGAACAGACTGTCCGGCTGATGCAACACTTCCGTCGGACATTGGATCGACGGCAACGCCCACGCGTAGTTCGCCCGCATCGCCCACTCGAGGTGTTGCTGTGCGGTTGCCGGTGTGGCCGAACAGCGTTCGAGCAGAGCCATGATGCGGCGGTTGTGCGGGACATCGAGGGCAGGGTGCGCCAGGGACGTGAGGTCGCCGTGTCCCCAGCGGGCGTACGCGCCCCGATAGGAATCGACGAACCGGTCTCGTTGAGAGGCGGTCCACCCCGCCGGTGGGTCGTCGTCGGACACCAGGGTGTCGGACCAGGGTTCGGCGAGAATCAGTCCGGACACCCGGTCGGGACATCGGGCGGCGGCCAGAGCGACCGCCCCGCAAGTGCTGGACGCTCCGACCAGCGTGGCCTGCGCGACTTCAGCATCGTCGAGCACGGCGAGAACGTCGTCGGCCTGCTCCTCGAGCGACGGGACGTGGTCGACGGGGTCGGATAGTCCGAATCCGCGGCGCTGGAAGAACAGCGAGCGCGCGAAGCTGGAGCAGCGTTCGAAGTTGTAGTGCAGATGAGGATCGGTCCACATCAGGTCCGGGTGCATCATGTCTTCGAAGAACCATGCCACCGGGTGTGGCCCCTCGCCGACGACCTGGTATGCCAGCGCGTGACCGTCGCGCTGGATGTACCGCGTCACAGGCGGGTCCATGGGACAACGATAGGGCCGCGAACGGCAGAAAACGAGGTCACGAACTCTGTCGAGTTCGTGACCTCGTCCGTCGCAGTTCGGAGAACTACTCGATGTGGCCTGCCCGCCATCCGTCGGACATGTCCTAGCGCAGTTTGATGCTGCCGCCGTCGACCATCAGGGTCTGGCCCGTCATGTAGGACGCATCGTCGCTCGCGAGGAACACGGCGACACGCCCGATGTCGGATTCGGGGTCGCCGAACCGGTGCAGCGGTGTCTTGGCGAGCAGGACATCCTCCACTCCGGGATTCGCCTCGATGTAGGCCTGGACGCCCTCGGTCAACGCGAGCGGTGAGATGAGGTTGACGTTGATGTTGTCGGCGGCCCATTCGTTCGCCGCGACCCGGCTGATCCCGCGGATCGCTTCCTTGGCTGCCGCGTACGACGTCTGCGTGACATTGCCGTCGATGCCCGCTCCGGATGCGAAGTTGATCACCGAACCCTGATTCGCGGCGAGCTGCGGGTGTGCGGCCTGCATGAGCCAGAGGGTCGGGTAGAAACCGGTCCCGAACGACAGGTCGAGCATCTCCTGTGTGGTGTCCAGCAGCGGTGCCTGACGGGATGCATGCGCGTTGTTGACGAGCACGTCGATTTTCCCGAATGTTCGGATCGCAGTGTCGATGATCGTTGCGGCGCTTTCCTTCTGAGAGATGTCCGCATTCAGGAAGGATCCGGCGCCGTCGAGTTCGGCCTCGAGAGCCGCGCCCTTGGCGTCGTCGATGTCGACGAAGAGTACCCGAGCGCCCTCCTTGACGAATGCTCTGACGATGCCGCGCCCGATACCGCCGGCCCCACCGGTGACGATCGCGACCTTCTCTGCAAGCCTCATGCCGTGCTCCTCCGTGTGGGGTTGATCAGTCGATGGCGAGTGCGGCCTTCTCCAGCTCCGCGATGCTGTAGGCAGCGTACGTCTCGTACTGGCCGCGACCGGTGAAGTACGACGACAGCTGCTCGTCGAGTTCCTCCACAGTGAACGCGGAACCGGCTGCATCGAAACGGTTCTCGACCTTCGGGGCGGCCATGAGAGCAACCATCTTGCCGTACACCACGAACACCTGACCGTTGATCTCGTGCGAGGCGGGGGATGCCAGGTACGAGACGAGGGTGCCGACGCGCTCGGGTGCGAGCGGATCGAGACCGGCGGTCGCGGAGTCGGCCTCACCGAAGGCCTGGGCCGTCATGGCCGTCCGGGCGCGGGGGCAGATCGCGTTGGCGGTGACGCCGTATCGGGAGAGTCCCTGCGCGGTGGACAGCGTCAGGGCGGTGATGCCGGCCTTGGCTGCCGAGTAGTTGGGCTGCCCGGCGGAGCCGAACAGGAACGCCTCCGACGAGGTGTTGATGACGCGGCCGTACACGGGGCCACCGGTTTCCTTGCTGGCGGCGCGCCAGTGGACGGCTGCGGCGTGGGAGGTCGCCGCGTGTCCCTTGAGGTGCACGCGGATCACGTCGTCCCAATCGGATTCGGTGAGGTTGAAGATCATCTTGTCGCGGATGATGCCCGCGTTGTTGACGAGGATGTCGAACGAGCCGAATGCCTTGACGGACTCCTCGACGAGGCGGCCACCGAGCGACCAGTCGGAGACGTCACCGGTCACGGCGATAGCCTGTCCGCCCGCTGCAACGATCTCTTCCGCAACCGCATGTGCAGCGTCGCCCATGTCGTTGACGACGACGGCGGCACCGGCTGCGGCCAGCGAAAGAGCCTCGGAGCGCCCGAGGCCGGCTCCGGCGCCCGTGACTACCGCGGCGCGTCCGGCCAGGCTGACAGATTCACCCATGGAAAGTCTCCCGTGTTCGGTCGGTTCGGCTCCTCGAAGGCGGTTCCGAACCGGAATTAGTATTCATTCTAGTTTGCGCGCGGCGGGCGTGTCGGGTGGGCGTCGTCCCGCTGTGCGGGAGTGGGTTGACGGACGCTGTGGATCCTGCTGACCAGGACCGAACCGTTCGCCCGATGTCCGGCGGCTCTACTGTCGGCCCCCGTCCGGGCAAAGGAAGAGGTGAGGCATGCCCAGGCTCTCAGAGGCTCGTGATGCGGCCGAGCCGAGTTCGGTGGAGCAACGTGCACGGCACGGGCGGATCCTGAAGGCGGCCGCGCAACTCGGTGCGGAGAAGGAACTCGAACGTGTCCAGATGCAGGAAGTTGCGAAACTGGCCGGTGTTGCGATCGGCACGCTCTACCGCTACTTCCCGTCCAAGACCCACCTGTTCGTTGCGGTCATGGTCGACCTGATCGACCGGATGGGAAGTCAGCTTTCGAGGCGGGCGCAGGCTGCGATGACGCCACCGGAGGCGGTGTGCGACGCACTCCTGCAAGCGACGCGAGCGCTGCTGCGCACGCCGCGGCTCGCGACGGCCATGATCCAGTCGGCTGCGACGTCGAATGCGGCCACGATTCCCGATGTGGCGAAAATCGACCAGCAATTCGACGGGTTGCTGCTCGATGCCGCGGGTATCGAGGAGCCGACGGTCCTGGATGCGACGGTGCTCCGGCTCGTCGTCGCATTGTGGTTCGGGCTGGTGCAGTCGGCGCTCAACGGCCGCACTTCGATTCCGGAGATCGAGTCTGATCTGCGGGTCGCGTGCGATCGGCTGCTCGGGGGCCTCGGCTGGTGAGATCGGATCCCGACGGCATCGATTCGCGTTCCTGACCAGGATGGTCCCGCTCGGTGGGACGGTACGGATGTCCGCCTCCCCGCATAATTAGAATAAATTTCAGTATCGCCGACACGCAGGGAGTGGCATGAACAACGTCGTCATCGTCGAAGCCGCACGGACGCCGATCGGGCGTCGCCGCGGCCAGCTGGCCGGGGTGCACCCCGCGGTGCTGCTGGGCGCCGCCCAGAAGGGAGTCCTGGAACGTACTGGGCTTCCCGCCGAACAGGTCGGCCAGCTCGTAGGCGGCGCGGTGACTCAGGCGGGGGAGCAGTCCAACAACGTGACCCGGCAGGCATGGCTGCACGCCGGACTGCCGTACACCACCGCAGCGACCACCATCGACTGCGCCTGCGGTTCGTCGCAGCAGGCCGTGCACATGGTGGCCGGCCTGATCGCCTCCGGCCAGATCGACGCCGGAATCGGTTGCGGCGTCGAGGTGATGAGCCGAGTGTTCCTCGGTCAGGCGAACGCCCCCGGCACAGGAAACCCCTACCCGCCCGACTGGACCATCGACATGGGCGACCAGTTCACCTCCGCCGAGCGGATCGCCGAGCGGCGCGGCATCAAGCGTGAGGACGTCGACGCATTCGGACTCGAATCGCAGCGGAGGGCAGCCCAGGCGTGGGCCGAGGGAAGGTTCGACCGCGAGATCGTCCCGGTCGAGGCGCCCGTCGTCACGAAGGAAGGCGAGCCCACCGGTGACATCGCTACCGTCACCCGCGACGGTGGTCTGCGCGAGACCACCGCGGAAGGACTGGCAGGCCTCAAGCCCGTCATCGAGGGTGGTATCCACACCGCCGGGAACTCGTCGCAGGTCAGTGATGGCGCCGCTGCCGTCCTCCTCATGAGTGAGGACAAGGCTCGTGAGGCAGGTCTGCGTCCGAGGGCGCGTATCCTCGCCTCCACGCTGATCGGCTCCGACCCGTACTACCATCTCGACGGTCCTGTCGACTCGACTCGCGCGGTGCTCGAGCGCACCGGAATGTCGTTGTCGGACATCGACATCGTCGAGATCAACGAGGCATTCGCGTCGGTCGTGCTGTCGTGGGCCCAGGTTCACGGTGCCGACATGGACAAGGTCAACATCAACGGCGGCGCCATCGCACTCGGCCACCCGGTGGGTTCCACCGGTTCCCGGCTGATCACCAGCGCACTCCACGAACTCGAGCGCTCCAACCGTTCGACTGCGCTGATCACGATGTGTGCCGGTGGGGCGCTGTCCACCGCGACCATCATCGAACGCATCTAGTCTCCCGTCCCGACACCCTGCCTGGCCGTCCGTCCGTCCGTCAACACCCCATTCACGTTGAGCGAATGTATCGTTCGTCTCGATAGATCGATCGAACGATACATTCGCTCAGAGTGGGTGGGTGAGTGGGCGGGCGTGTGGTGGGTCGGTAAGGGTGTGGCCGGGTATCGCGCACGTACACTTCCTGCTTCCATCGAAGGAACCGTTCATGACCATTGGATTGAGTGACGACGATCGCGACCTCCGCGATTCCGTCCGCGGCTGGGCCGCACGCCACGCCACGCCCGAAGTGATCCGCGAAGCGGTCGAGGCGAAAGCCGAGACCCGCCCGTCGTACTGGGCCTCGTTCGCCGAACTCGGCATGCTGGGGCTGCACCTGCCCGAAGAAGTCGGCGGCGCAGGTTTCGGCCTCCTCGAAACCGCCATCGTGGCCGAGGAACTCGGTCGCGCGATGGTGCCCGGGCCGTTTCTGCCGACCGTGGTGGTCTCCGCTGTTCTGCACGAAGCCGGACGCACCGATGCGCTTGCCGCACTGTCCGACGGTTCGCGGTTCGGTGGAGTCACCCTCCAGCCCGGCGACCTGAAGGTCGTTCGTGACGGCGACACCGTCGCATTGTCGGGCACATCGAGCTACGTGCTCGGCGGTCAGGTCGCCGATGTCTTCCTGCTCGCAGCCGACGATGCCGGGAAGCTCGCGTTCGTCGTCGTCGACCGCGACCGGCTCGACGTGACCGACCTGCCCAGCCACGACGTCGTGCGGCGCAATGCCGAGATCACGGTGGACGGACTCGCCCTCGCCGAGCGTGACGTCCTGACGCTGGACTCGCAGCGCGTCGTCGACATCGCCGTCACGCTGTTCGCGGCGGAGACCGCGGGCCTCGCCGACTGGGCCACCACCACTGCTGCCGACTACGCCCGTGTCCGTCAGCAGTTCGGCCGTGTCATCGGTCAGTTCCAGGGCGTCAAGCACACCGTCGCGCGGATGCTGAGCCTCACCGAGCAGGCTCGGGTCACCGCCTGGGACGCGGCTCGCGCGCTCGGCGAGGACGCGTCCGCAGAGGAGGCGTCACTCGCCGTCGCCGTCGCGGCGGCAACCGCCCTCGACGCCGGTTTCCAGGTCACCAGGACCTGCATCCAGGTCCTCGGCGGCATCGGCTACACGTGGGAGCACGACGCGCACCTGTACATGCGACGGGCGCAGTCCCTGCGGATCCTGTCGGGCTCGACTGCATCGTGGAAGCGTCGGGTCGCGGGCCTCACGCTCGACGGCGCCCGCCGTGTGCTGAGCATCGACCTGCCGCCGGAGGCCGAACAGATCCGCGCCGAGGTCCGCGCCGAACTCGAACCCGCCACAGCGCTCGAAGGTGCCGCGCAGAAGGCGTATCTGGCCGAGAACGGTTACACCACACCGCATCTGCCCGCACCGTGGGGTAAGACGGCCGATGCCGTCACGCAGTTGGTCATCGCCGAGGAACTGCGCCGCGCCGAGCTGAAGCCGCACGACATGATCATCGGCAACTGGGTGGTGCCGACGCTGATCGCGCACGGCAACGAGGAGCAGCTTGCACGGTTCCTGCCCGGATCGCTGCGCGGCGACATCGTCTGGTGCCAGCTGTTCTCCGAACCCGGTGCCGGATCCGACCTCGCCGGTCTGTCCACCAAGGCCGTCAAGGTCGACGGTGGATGGAAACTGCAGGGCCAGAAGGTGTGGACGTCGATGGCTCGCGTCGCGGACTGGGGCATCTGCCTGGCACGCACCGACGCCGACGCGCCCAAGCACAAGGGTCTGTCGTACTTCCTGATCGACATCAGGAACTCTCCGGGGCTCGACATTCGTCCGCTGCGGGAGATCACCGGTGAGTCGCTGTTCAACGAGGTGTTCTTCGACGACGTGTTCGTGCCGGACGAGTGCCTGGTCGGGGAGCCCGGTGACGGCTGGAAGCTGGCCCGCACCACCCTCGCCAATGAGCGGGTGTCGCTGTCGAACGACTCCTCGCTCGGCTCAGGCGGAGAAGCCCTCCTGACGCTCGCGGCGACGATGCCCGCCGGTCTGGACGACGAACAGCTCACCGTCCTCGGCTCGGTCCTTTGCGACGCGCAGTCGGGCGGTCTGATGGGCTTGCGTACGACGTTGCGCTCACTGACCGGGGCACAACCGGGCGCCGAATCGTCGATCGCCAAACTTCTCGGCGTCGAACATCTCCAGCAGGTGTGGGAGGTCGCGATGGAGTGGGCGGGCCCCACGTCATTGCGGGGGGAGCAGGATCGTTGGTCCGCGACCCAGATGTTCCTCAACGCGCAGTGCATGTCGATTGCAGGCGGCACGACGAACGTCCAGCTCAACATCATCGGCGAGCGGATCCTCGGTCTGCCCCGCGATCCCGAACCCGGAAAGTGACCTGACATGCCGATCGATGTGAATGCCGCACTGACGGCTGAACCCACCGTCCGCGAGGCCGCCTGGACCGAGCGCGACGTGCTCCTCTACCACCTCGGTCTCGGGGCAGGCGCAGACTCGCTGGATCCGGCCGAGCTGGGCTGGGTGTACGAGAAGAAACTGAAGGTCGTGCCGACCTTCGCGATGGTTGCGGGGCAGGGGATTTCGGCCGGGAATGTCACGCCGGTGGGGATGAACCTGCCGGGTATCGACATCGACCTGCGGAAGATTCTCCACGGTGGACAGTCGCTCACCGTGCATGCTCCGATTCCGGCCTCCGGCACCGCGACCATCTCGTCGCGCGTGTCGGACGTGTGGGACAAGGGCAAGGCCGCGGTGATCGTGCTCGAGCAGTCGGCCCATGCTGCAGACGGAAGCCCGCTGTGGACCTCCGCAATGCAGATCTGGGCGCGCGGCGAAGGCGGATTCGGTGGCGAGTCCGGCCCGGAGGCAGCGGGTTCGGCACCGGAGCGGGACGCCGACACGGTCCTGGTGTCGCGCACCGGTTCCGCGCAGGCCCTGGTGTACCGGCTCAGCGCCGACATGAACCCGCTGCACGCCGACCCGGAGTTCGCGAAGATGGCCGGCTTCGATCGACCGATCCTGCACGGGCTCGCGTCATACGGCGTCGTGTGCAAAGCCGTCGTCGACGGTGTGCTCGAAGGGGACCCGGCCCGGATGAAGTCGTTCTCGGTGCGCTTCGCCGGGTCGCTGTACCCGGGGGAGACCATCGAGACCTCGGTCTGGCGAGACGGCGACACCCTCACTCTGCTCGCGACCTGTCCCGAGCGGGACGGTCAGCCGGTACTGACACACGCGACGATGGAGGTCCGATGAGAGTCGATCCCGCTACGCACCCCACCGTCCGAAACGCCCCCGACGGGACGGTGCTCACGTCGGCGCCGCAGGACTCCGCCGTCGACCGGGCGACCGCAGCCGCGCGCCGTGTGGTCGATGCCCTGCTGCGTACGGATCGTTCCAACGCGAATCTCGAGCGGGTCGCGGAGGAGCTCGACAGCATCGCCGAGCACCTCGAAGAGCATGCGCCGGAGGTCCAGGAACGACTGATCGACATGTGGCACGGCGAAGGGGTCACGCGGCATGATCCCGTCACCGGCCCGGAGAACGCATTGGCCCCGCCGCTGGTTCTTGCCGGTCGCGAGGACGGGTGGGTCGAGGGTGTCGTCGAGTTGACGTTCCCGTATCAGGGCCCTCCCGGGCATGTACATGGTGGTGTCGCTGCGTTGCTCATCGATCACACTCTGGGTGTCGCGAACGCCTGGGCCGGACGGAGCGGTGCCACTGCACAGCTCAACGTCCGGTACCACCGTCCGACTCCGCTGTTCGAACCGCTGACCGTCCGTGGCCGGCTCGTCGAGGAAAACGGCCACAAGATCAATACCGTGGGTGAGATCGCGACGGCGGACGGCACGGTGTGCGTGTCCGTCGAGGCGCTCTTCATCGACAAGACGGTTCCTCGTCCTCGCTGAGGTCGTCGACGGATACTCGGAGAGGACACACCGACATGGGCAAATTGGACGGACGGGTAGCAATCGTCACCGGCGCCGGAATGGGTATCGGACGCGGGGTCGCGGGCGCACTGGCGCGTGAGGGTGCCCGTGTTCTCGTTGCCGAGATCGACGAAGCGGCGGGGGCCGAGACCGCGAAGTGGCTCACCGCCGAGTGGGGCGTGCAAGCAACGTTCGTGCGCACCGACGTCACCGACCGCGAGCAGGTGCATGCGATGGTCGACGCCGCCACGAGCGAATTCGGGCGCCTCGACATCTTGGTCAACAACGCTTGGCGTTCACTGGGTTTCGCTCGCCTGGAGAAGACGCCCGAGGAGAGCATGCAGACAGGCTTCGACATGGGCGTGATGGCGGCGTTCTGGGCCATGCAGCGCGCGTACCCGGCGTTGGCCGAGCACGGCACCGGTCGGGTGATCAATGTGTGCAGCCTCAATGGCGTGAATGCACACATGTACTCGGTGGCCTACAACGCGTCGAAAGAGGCCTTGCGCAGCATGACCCGCACCGCGGCCCGCGAATGGGCATCGAAGCAGGTGTGCTGCAACGTGATCTGCCCCGGCGCGCAGAGCGCGGCCTACCAGCGAGTGGCGGAGGCCAACCCGCAGATGGCGGCTGCGCAGGCCGCGGCGAACCCGATGGGTCGCATCGGTGATCCGCTCGAAGACATCGGCACGGTCGCTGCCTTCCTGGCGAGCGACGATTCGCGTTACCTGACGGGCAATACGCTGTTCGTCGACGGCGGAAGCCATATCAACGGCGTGCAGTGGGCGCCGGAGGTCGACTGACCTCTCGTAAGAGAACCGAATGCTCGACCTACATCGGCTACGGCTGAGGTAGGTCGAGCATTCTGCGTGCGAGCTGCAGGATCTCCGTTTCGAAGCTCGCGGAGTCGGGGGCGTCACCTGCTTCGTCGGCGCGTTCGAAGGCAGCGAATGCGCCGATGACGAAGCGCACCATCAAGCTCACCCGACGACGCGCGTCCGCGTCCGGGAGATCGAGTCGGTCGGCGATCCTGATCAGGAGACCGGACAGGACGTCGAGAGAGTCGTGCGACGGGTAGTAGTCGGCCTGGGTCGTCGCAGGCTCCGGTGTCGACAGGACGTCGAGCGGCGCTGTGGACAGCCATTGCTCGTTGAAACGCGCCCAGTAGCTCGGATGGTTCCGCGTGACCTGCGCCGCGAGCGGGTGTACATATGCGTGGACGAGCCGGTCCAGCGGGGGAGATGCCTCGAGATCCGCCGCAGCCAGCAGTGCGGCGCGCTCGGCATTCATCCGCGGCGCGTGCCGGCTCCAGATTTCGTCGAGAAGCCCGTGCCATGAGCCGAAGTGGTATGTGATGGCCGAATTGTTCCGTTGCCCCGCTTCTTTGACCACCTCGCGTGCGGCCACCCCGTGGATGCCGCGGTATGCGATCAGCCGCTCTGCGGCGTCCAGTAGGGCGAGACGGCCCGTTGACATCGTCATGTAGCCACTGTACTAAGAACATCAACTCAAGTATTAATGCAGTTTTCTTAACGGAGGCTCCATGAAGACACTCCCGTCGAGGCGCGCTGCCGCGGCACTCGCGTTCGCCTCGGTGCTCGGCGCCGGAGCATGTTCGAACCCGGCTCCCGAATCCGCCGATTCAGGTGCCATCGCACCGGGTTCGCTGATCACCGACCGTCCGATCACGACGGCAGCGGCGCTCCCCAGCGCCCAGCGCACCGAACTGATCACCTATGTATCCGAAGGCGCCGATGGGCGCCCGACGTTGGTCTCGGGCACCGTCGCGATCCCGAAGGGCGAAGCACCCGAAGGTGGATGGCCCGTGATCAGCTGGGCCCACGGCACCACCGGTGTCGGCGACGCGTGCGCTCCGTCCGCGGACACGGTCGGCGGTCCTGCGCATTCCTATGTCGCACGGACCACGGACATGCTCGACCGATGGGTCGCAGACGGTTACGCGGTGGTCCAGACCGACTACGAAGGTCTCGGAACACCCGGCGAACACCCCTACATGAACGGAGACAGCGCAGCCAACGCCGTCGTCGACATCGTGCGCGCCGCCCGCGAGCTGGACCCCGCGGTCGGTACGAACTGGATTGCGATGGGACACAGCCAGGGCGGACACGCCGCGCTGTACGCCGCGGAGGTCGGGGCCGACCGCGCCCCCGAGCTCGACCTCGCGGGAGCGGTGTCGATGGCTCCGGGTAATCGCACCAGCGACACGGCCGCGTACTTCGCCAGCGGTGGCCCGGGCATCGCGGCGGCCGTGCCATTTCTGCCCGTGCTGTTGATCGGTGCCGAAGCAGCCCAGCCGGAGTTGAGCGCCGACGCCATGCTCACCGACGCCTCGCGCGTATTGCTCACCGCGGCGCGCACCGGGTGCATGGACGACGTTCGGGCGGCAGCCGCGACCATCCCTCTCGAGCAGGTTCTCGCCCCAGATGCCGACATGGAGGGACTGGCCGCGTACTACCGGACACAGGAACCGGCGGCATTGGAGCCGACGGTGCCCACGTTCGTGGTCCAGGGAAGCGACGACGTGCTGGTGAGTCGTCCGCTCACCGACCAGCTCACCGAGGCGCTCTGTAACAACGGCGCGGATCTGACCTACCAGGTCTACGAGGGCGCCGACCACCGCGCAGTGCTCGAGGAATCCTTCGACGACGTCAAGGCGTTCACCGAAGATGTCCTTGCGGGCCAGGCTCCAGAATCGACGTGCAGCTGAACGGAGCTCGGTGGATCAGAGTACCGAGCCGGTGTAGACGTTCATCGAGTCGTCGCGAAGGAAACCGATCAGGGTCAAGCCTGATTCCTCGGCCAGGTCGACGGCGAGCGAGGACGGCGCCGACACCGCGCCGAGCACCGGCACACCGGCCATCACAGCCTTCTGCACGAGCTCGAACGAGGCCCGACCACTGACGACGAGGACGCTGTCGGAGAGCGGTATCCGGTTCTCCGACAGCGCCCATCCGAGCACTTTGTCGACGGCGTTGTGCCGGCCTACATCCTCGCGCAGTTGCAGGAGCGTCCCCTCGGTCGTGAACAGTGCAGCAGCGTGCAGGCCACCGGTGGACTGGAACACCTTCTGCTTCCGACGCATCAGATGGGGCAGTTCCGACAGCGTGCTCGCGGCGATATCGACATCGCCGGGCAGCGGAAACCGGGTGCGGGTGCGCACTTGCTCGAGGGACTCCTTGCCGCACACCCCACACGCCGAGGTCGTCAGGAAGTTTCGTGCCCCCGCGCCGTCGGGCACCGCAACGCCGGGCGCGAGCTGGACGTCGAGCACGTTGTAGGTGTTCGCGCCGGTATCGTCGACGCCGTCGCAATATCGCGCGATCGCGATGTCGTCACGGCTGCCGATGATTCCCTCCGCGAGGAGGAAACCGTGCGCCAATTCCACATCGTGGCCGGGAGTGCGCATCGTGATGGTCAAGGCTCGGCCATTCAGCCGGATTTCGAGGGGCTCCTCGACGGCGAGGGTATCGGGGCGCCGGATCGTGCGGTCCGCGGTCACTCGCAGGACTGCGCGGCGGGTAGTCACACGTCCCACTACGAATCCTTCCTTGCTGCAGATTCGAGCCGCACGGTGATCGCCTTCGACGCAGGCGTGTTGGATTTCTTCGCCACGTGACCGAGCGGCACCAGCGGATTGGTCTCGGGGTAGTAGGCCGCCGCGTTGCCCTTCGGAGTGCTGTAGGCCACGACCCGGAAGTCGCGGACGCGGCGTTCTTCGAGCGCGCCGTCGCTGCCAGTGAATTCGGAGACGATGTCGACGAGATCGCCGTCGCGGAATCCGAGGTCGGTGATGTCGTCGGGGCTGATGAAGATGACCTTGCGGCCGCCCTTCACGCCGCGGTAGCGGTCGTCGAGCCCGTAGATCGTGGTGTTGTACTGGTCGTGGCTGCGCATCGTCTGCAGAATCAGCCTGCCCGCCGGGGTCGGTACCCATTCGAGTTCGTTCACGGAGAAGTTGGCCCGCCCTGTCTCGGTGTGGAACCGGCGACTGTCGCGCGGTGGATGGGGGAGTTCGAATCCGTCGGGCTGTCGGACGCGAGTGTTGTAGTCCTCGAACCCCGGCACCACTCGCGAGATCGAGTCGCGGATGTGGTCGTAATTCGATTCGAAGAGACTCCACGGCACCGGATGATCCGGCCCGAGCAGCGTGCGTGCGAGCTGGCACACGAGGGCCTCTTCGCTGCGCAGGTGCTCGGACACCGGCTTCAGGCGCCCGCGCGACAAGTGCACCATCGACATCGAATCCTCGACGGAGACAGCCTGTTTCCCACTCGATTGGACATCGAGATCGGTGCGGCCGAGAGTCGGCAGGATGAGCGCGGTGCTTCCGTGCACCACATGGCTACGGTTGAGTTTCGTCGACACCTGCACCGTCAATGTGCACTTGCGCAGTGCGGATTCGGTGGCGGTGGTATCGGGCGTGGCGGAAACGAAATTGCCGCCCATCGCCATGAACACCGTCGCCTGCCCGTCGCGCATCGCCCGGATGGAGTCGACGGTGTCGAACCCGTGCTTGCGCGGTGTCTCGATGTCGAATTCGGTGTCGAGCGCGGCGAGGAACGATTCGGGCATCTTCTCCCAGATTCCCATCGTGCGGTCACCCTGGACATTGGAGTGGCCGCGCACCGGGCACACACCGGCGCCGCGCTTGCCGATCATGCCGCGGGCGAGCAACACATTGACGGCTTCGCCGATCGTCGCCACCGCGTGCGTGTGCTGCGTCAACCCCATCGCCCAGCAGATGACGGTCCGCTCCGAGGCGATCAGTTCGGCGGCCGTGTCGCGCAGCTGAGCGAGTGTCAGACCGGTCGCCTCGACCACGGTGCCGAGATCGACGCTCCGGACGTGGGCCTCGTAGTCGTCGAAGCCGGCGCAGTGCGCGTCGACGAAGGCACGGTCGATCACCGTGCCGGGCGCGGTGTCCTCGGCCTCGAACAGCAATCTCCCGAGTCCTTGGAACAGGGCCATGTCGCCGCCGAGGCGGATCTGCAGGAATTCGTCGGCGATATCCACGCCGCGTCCGACGACTCCGGACACCTTCTGCGGGTCCTTGAACCGCTTGAGCCCGGCCTCGGGGAGCGGATTGATCGCGATGATTCGCGCACCGTTCGCCTTGGCCTTCTCGAGGGTCGAGAGCATGCGTGGATGGTTCGTTCCCGGATTCTGGCCGGCGATGAGGATCAGATCGGCGGCCTCGATGTCGGGCACCGACACCGAACCTTTGCCGATTCCGATCGAGTCGGTCAAGGCGGTGCCGGACGACTCGTGGCACATGTTGGAGCAGTCCGGCATGTTGTTCGTGCCGTAGCTGCGAATCAACAACTGATACAGGAATGCGGCTTCGTTGCTCGTGCGGCCGGAGGTGTAGAACACGGCCTGATCGGGCGTCGGCAATGCGTTCAGGTGATCGGCGATCAGCCGGTAGGCGTCGTCCCATTCGATCGGTTCGTAATGGGTTGCACCGTCTCGCAGCACCATCGGATGGGTGATTCGACCCTGCTGGCCCAGCCAGTAGTCGGTCTTCGTCGCGAGTTCGCCGAGGGAGTGCTGGGCGAAGAACTCCGGCGTCACCGTCCGCAGGGTGGCTTCCTCCGCGACTGCCTTCGCGCCGTTCTCGCAGAACTCCGCGGGCTTACGGTGCCCGGGATTTTCAGGCCATGCACAGCCGGGGCAGTCGAAGCCGTGGCGCTGGTTGAGGCGGGTGAGGGACTGTACCGTGCGGACCGCGCCCATCTGCTCGTAGGCGCGTTCCAGCGAGACGAGTACGGCGGGGACGCCCGCGGCATAGTCCTTGGGATGGGAGACCTCGAGATCGGACTCGTCGATATCCGCGTCGGGACCGTGTCGCATCATGCCTCCATAGTGGCCTGCCGTTACGAGAAGTTCACGCCCGGCCATAAACGCACGCGTGGACGAGACCGAGGTTGCGAGCGAAATGTCGACAGGTTTCGCACACAACCTCGGTCTCGACGTGTCCTCACGCCTGCTGATCGTCGTAAGCTGCGAACATGACCGTCACGGTGCGGGCTGCCGCACGTAGCGACCTCGATCCTCTCGCCGCTGTCTTCGCAGACGCCTTCTTCGACGACCCGGTGTTCTCGTGGATGTTCCCCGACGAGGAGAGCCGCATCCGCCGAATGTCACGATTCTTCGCGACCGAGGCCCGCCATCACATGCTCGCGCTCGGCGGCACGGAGGTCGCCGAACTCGACGGCCGGGTCGGTGGGGGCTCGATGTGGGCTCCGCCGGACCAATGGCGCGCGCCGAGGGGTGCGACGCTGCGGATGATGCCGGGGCTTTTGCGCGCCCTCGGTCGGCACGTCGCCTTCGGGCAGTCCGTGGACTCGGCACTCGAAGCCGCGCACCCCGAAGAGCCGCACTGGTACCTATCGACAATCGGAACTGCTTCCCACGCTCGCGGCGCGGGATGCGGCACGGCATTGTTGAAGTCCCGGCTCGATCGTGTCGATGCCGAGCACGCGCCCGCGTATCTCGAATCCAGCAAGGAAGAGAACGTGCCGTACTACGAGAGGTTCGGATTCACCGTCACCGGTGAGATCCGCGTCCCGCGCGGTGGTCCCACGCTGTGGGCGATGTGGCGCGAGCCGCAGTGACGGGGGCGCGGTAGCGACGGCGCGGGAACCTTCCTCCTGGCCTGCGGGTTTCCTCACGTCGACGACCCGAGGAAACCCATGAAGACGGAGGAAAGTCCTATCGAACGTATTCGGACCGGCCACCTGTGTTGCGGGCGTACGGTGAGTACACACTGCGCCGAGGTGAGGAGTCGTCGTGCCGAAGCTGGAGATCAAGCGCAAGTCCGAGCTTTCCCGAAAAGAACTGTCCGATCGCCTCATCACGATCGGGCAGGCCCTCGCCGGCGGCTCCGAGGTGGAATTGGGCTCAGGCGGCGACTCGATCGAAATCGTCGTCGCCGATCGCGTTCGGTGGGAGCTCGAGATTGAGGTCGACGGCGACGAGATCGAGATCGAAATAGAGATCAGTTGGCGCGATGATCTGCCCTCGGAATCGACGTCCGAAGCGCAATCGGACTCGGCGACACCGCCTCCGGCGAAAGCGGCGCGTCGCGGCCGGCCACGCAAGAGCGCTGACAAATGATCGGCGCTTGATCACGCAGTAGGATTCGGATCGATCTTGTGGTCCTTTCCTTCGATTGCGCCGGCCACCTGCTTCGATCGAGACATCTATGCCATCTCGGGGACGTGCAGGTGCGCGATGGCGAGTTCGAACTCGCAGGTCTCGAGCACTTGGACGCCTGCCTCGCGCACCCCTGCGTCCCGGATGCCGTCGACGCGTTCTCGGTTGTGTTCCATCGCCTCGGCGCTGTCGAACGTCAGCGACGACACCCCGCGGCCCGAGACGCGGTCGAACATCAGAGCTGCGCTGCAGAACCCGTCGAGTTCCTCCATCGCGGGCAGCCCGGCCATCTTCCAGACGTCGATACCGCGGTCGATGTGTGCCGGTTCGGACTTGATCCAGGTGACGCGGCAGCAGGCACCACGCTCGGAATGGTGGTCGCGGTGCATGACCGCGATCTCCCACCGGGAGACCTCTGTCGTGCCGTGGAAGACTTCGGCTGCGTCGGTACGCAACGTCTGCACCGGTCCTTCGCTGGCGCGGAGCGATTCCTCGTCCCGCCACGAACTGGTCGCGATACACCGACCGGAGCTGCGATCGATCAGCAGGGATATTCCGAGACAGCCCTCGATGTCCGTCAGTGCGGGCATCACGGTGTCGCGCACGTGTCGGATCCCGACGTCGATGTACGACGGATGTGCATGAATGGTGGTTGAGCGTGCAAACATGAGCGGCACCCTTCTCGTCAGGGCGGCGCCGACACGGCGTCGCCGGTCGTTTCCTGTATTCACACTGCGCTCACCCTGCGCCGAAGGCAATGGACGGACGCCGTTTCTCTGTAGCGAGGATCCGCCCACGGATGCTCGTCGAACGTCGCAATCGGTGATCGCGCCTTCGTCGTCCCAGCGTCGAGGTGGGATTCGCGAAATCTTCCTCCACTTTCACGGGTTGCCGCACGCCGATGACCTGAGGGAACCCGTGATAGTGGAGGAAAGTTGATGGTCTTTCGGCGACTATGCACCCTGCCAGACGGTGTCGAAGGGGGTGTGCGCCGACACGCGACCCTTGATGCCATTCGTGACGAAATCCTTTGCGGCCTTGACTGCCTCGGCGACCTCGGTGCCCTTCGCGAGCTCTGCGGTAATCGCAGCCGCCAGCGTGCACCCGGCGCCGGACACACGTTCGTTTCCGACCTTCGGGGCGGACAAGAGGGTGACGGTCTCGCCGTCGAACAACACATCGACAGCTTCGTCGCCGGGCAGCTCCACGCCGCCCTTCGCCACGACGTACCTCGGGCCGAGATCGTGGATGCGGCGAGCCGCCTCGGTCAGGTCTTCGATGGACTCGATGGCGTCCATCCCCGACAGCGTCTGAGCTTCGAACAGGTTCGGGGTGATCACCGTCGCGTGCGGCAAAATCTGCTGACGCAGTGCATTGTCGGTGTCGAGTGCAGCGCCCGCTTCCTGCCCCTTGCAGATCAGCACCGGATCGAGCACCACGTGCCGCCAGGAGGATTTGCCCAGCCCCTCCGCGACGACGTCGATGGTCGCAGGCGTGCCGAGCATGCCGATCTTCACGACGTCCAGATCGTGCGCGGACGTGGCGGCCTCGATCTGATCGGCGATGACCTCGGCGGGTACCGGGAAGAAGCGATGCCCCCAGTTGTTCTTCGGATCGAACGAGACGATGCACGTCGCTGTGCCGACGCCGTACACGCCGAGCTGCTGGAACGTCTTGAGATCGACCTGCAGGCCTGCGCCGCCGGTCGCTTCCGAACCGGCGATGACATATGCGAGATCGACCACTGTGCGTTCTCCGTTCGATATCGGGGAGACGAAACCCGAACTGTTTCGTCGAACGACCAGGTTACAACCGGCGGCCGGACGCCCGCCGATCGCGTCACTAAGGTTCTCGGCATGACCGCCTTCCAGGACCTCGACGCCTACCTTGCTCTACCGCGTGCCACGAAGCTCGTGATGTCGCCGGATGGCACCCGACTGGTCCTTGCCCAATCCACTCTCGACGACACGGCCACGTCGTTCGTCGGTGCACTGTGGGCTATCGACCCCTCGGGCGGCGAACCAGCACGCCGGCTGACTCACGGTCCGAAGGGGGAGTCGAACCCGGCGTTCACTGCTGCCGGCGATGTCCTCTTCACCGCGATCCGGGGAGCGGACGACGAGCCGGCGTCGCTGTGGCGCCTCCCTGCCGCCGGTGGTGAAGCCGAGCAGGTTGTCGCGCGAAAGGGTGGTGTCGCAGGAGTGCATTCCGCGACCCACGCAGACCGGGTCGTGCTCGCCGCGAACGTGCTCGGGCACAGCGGCACCGACGACGAACGCGTCCGCGCCGTACGCAAGGACCGCAAGGTCTCGGCCGTGATGCATACCGGCTACCCGGTGCGGTACTGGGACCACGACCTCGGCCCGGACCGCCCGCACCTTCTCACTGTCGGCAATGACGGCGAGCTCACCGACCTGACACCCGGCGTCCGGAATTCGCTGCGCAATGCACAACTCGACGTCGTTGCGGACGGCTCGTTCGCCGCGTCGACCTGGGTAGTGGCCGGGCCCCTCGCCTCGCAACGCACGACCCTCGTGCGGGTCGACCTGGCCACCGGGCTGCGCACCCCGCTCGTCGACGACGAGACCGGCGACGCGACACACCCGACGTTGTCGCCGGACGGGACCCGCCTCGCATATCTACACGAAGCGTTGAGCGATCCGGACACACCGCCGCGGATCACCCTGCGCATCCTCGACATCGCTGACGGGATCACCACCGTCGAAGCACGTCACTGGGACCGCCGACCCACCTCGATCGCGTGGTTGTCCGACGGAAGCGGTCTGGTCCTCACCGCAGACGAAGACGGCCGCGCACCGATCTTTGTGCTCCGGTCTGCGTCCGACAGCCCTGAGCGGCTCACCGGCGACGATGCGGCGTACACCGATGTGTCCGTCGCGCCCGATGGCACGGCGCTGTATGCGCTGCGTGCGTCCTACGAGACGCCGCCGCATCCTGTGCGTGTCGCGCTGACCGGCCACGACGCCGGAACGGTGACCCCGCTCCGGGCACCCGCTGCGCTGCCGGATCTGCCGGGACACCTCGTCGACGTCACTGCGACGGCGGACGACGGAACTCCCGTGCGCGGCTGGCTCGCCCTTCCGGACACGGCCACGGAAGACGCACCGGCACCACTGCTGTTGTGGATCCACGGCGGGCCGCTGAGCAGCTGGAACACATGGTCGTGGCGATGGAACCCGTGGCTGCTGGTCGCGCGCGGCTACGCCGTGCTGCTACCTGACCCCGCGCTCTCGACCGGATACGGCGACGACTTCATCCGCCGCGGCTGGGGCCGCTGGGGCAAGGAGCCCTACACCGACCTCATGGCGATCACCGACGCTGTCGAGGCCCGCCCCGACATCGACGCCGAGCGCACCGCAGCGATGGGCGGATCCTTCGGCGGCTACATGGCCAATTGGGTTGCCGGACACACTGACCGCTTCCGTGCGATCGTGACGCACGCGAGCCTGTGGGCCCTCGACCAGTTCGTTCCCACTACCGACGTCGCGTGGTACTGGCAGCGTGAGATGACCCCCGAGATGGCCGTCGAGAACTCGCCGCACCTGTTCGTCGCCGACATCGTCACACCGATGCTCGTCATCCACGGCGACAAGGACTACCGCGTCCCCATCGGGGAAGCGCTGCGCCTCTGGTACGAACTGCTCGACGAATCCGGTCTGCCTGCAGAGGACGACGGCACCACCGCCCACCGTTTCCTGTACTTCCCGAGTGAGAATCACTGGGTGCTGAGCCCGCAACACGCCAAAATCTGGTACCAAGCGGTCGAGGCGTTCCTGTCCGAACATGTCCTGGGCACTCCGCTCGAACTGCCTGAAGTCCTCGGGTGAACCCGGACGCCCGGACGGGAACATCGCGTGAGCGCACGCCGACCTCGAATTGGTGGCGGATCGGGGTGTGCGCGGTACTGCCGATTCTCGTCGGGGCGGCGTGTGCGGTGTTGCTCGGCGCGCAGCTTCAACCGGTCACGGCGTTCATCGTCGTGATCCTCGCGGGCTGGGTTTTCGTCGCACTCGGGGCGGTGTGGCTCGTGTTGGCGCTGATCCGGCTGTGGCGATACCACCCGGACCGTCGCTTGTGGATCACTCCCGGGATCGTCGTTGCGACCGCCCTCGTCAGTGTGCTCGGAATCCCGTCGTGGATCGGATGGCAACTGTCGAAGGGTGAGCTCGAACAGCGCGCCGCCACCTGCGAGCCGTCTCTCGACGACGTGCGCGTCGGTGTCTACGACGTACGTAGGGTCACGTCCGGCCCTCGCGGCTGCCACTTCTATACCCGGGGCGGACTGTTCGATTCGGTCGGAGTCGCCCACCTGCCGCAGGGAACCGACAAGATCGGGAATCCGCAGGGGGAAGGCGACATCGGCTACCGGCACTTCCACGGCGATTGGTACACCTTCACCTCGATCGACTTCTGACTCGGGTCGTGTCCTGGTGATTTGGGTCATCCGCTTACGATTGTCTGGTGACCAGTGCGCCAGAGAACTCGCAGAACCCCGCCGACGCCCTCCCCAAGAGCTGGGACCCCAGCGCAGTCGAAGAGGAGCTGTATCAGGGCTGGGTAGATGCCGGGTACTTCGAGGCCGACCCGACGAGCGACAAGCCCGGGTACTCGATCGTGCTGCCGCCCCCGAATGTCACCGGCAGCCTGCACATGGGCCACGCGCTGGACCACACGCTGATGGATGCGCTCACCCGTCGTAAGCGCATGCAGGGCTTCGAGGTGCTGTGGCTGCCGGGCATGGACCACGCAGGCATCGCGACGCAGACCGTCGTCGAGAAGCAACTCGCCGCCGACGGAAAGAAGAAGGAAGACCTCGGCCGGGGCCTGTTCATCGACAAGGTGTGGGACTGGAAACGTGAATCCGGCGGCACCATCCAGGGCCAGATGCGGCGCATCGGCGACGGCGTCGACTGGTCTCGCGACCGCTTCACCATGGACGACGGCCTGTCCCGCGCCGTGCAGACCATCTTCAAGCGGATGTACGACGACGGCCTGATCTACCGGGCCGAGCGACTCGTGAACTGGTCGCCCGTGTTGCAGACCGCGATCTCCGACATCGAGGTCAAGTTCGAAGAGGTCGAGGGCGAACTCGTCTCCCTGCGCTACGGCTCCCTCGACGACGACGAACCGCACGTCATCGTCGCGACCACCCGTGTCGAGACGATGCTCGGCGACACCGCCGTCGCGGTTCACCCCGACGACGAGCGCTACAAGCATCTCCTGGGCACGACTCTGGAGCATCCGATCACGGGCCGACAGATCCCGATCATCGCCGACGAGTACGTCGATCCCGAGTTCGGCACCGGCGCTGTGAAGATCACCCCGGCGCACGACCCCAACGACTTCGAGATGGGCCTGCGGCACAACCTGCCGATGCCCACGATCATGGACAAGACCGGCAAGATCGCCGACTCGGGCACCCGTTTCGACGGTATGGACCGCTTCGAGGCCCGCGTCAAGATCCGCGAGGAACTCGCCGAGCAGGGCCGTATCGTTGCCGAAAAGCGGCCCTATCTGCACAGCGTCGGACATTCGGAGCGGTCCGGCGAGACCATCGAGCCGCGTCTGTCGATGCAGTGGTGGGTCAAGGTCGAAACCCTCGCCAAGGCCGCCGGCGACGCAGTGCGCGACGGCGACATGGTGATCCATCCCAAGAGCCAGGAACCTCGCTGGTTCGACTGGATCGACAACATGCATGACTGGTGCATCTCGCGTCAGCTGTGGTGGGGCCACCGTATCCCGATCTGGTACGGCCCGAACGGCGAGGTCGAGTGCTTCGGCCCCGACGAGACCGCCCCCGAAGGCTGGGAGCAGGACCCCGACGTGCTCGACACGTGGTTCTCCTCCGGCCTGTGGCCGTTCTCCACCATGGGCTGGCCGGCGAAGACCGCCGAGCTCGACAAGTTCTATCCCACCAGTGTTCTCGTCACCGGCTACGACATCCTGTTCTTCTGGGTCGCGCGGATGATGATGTTCGGCACCTACGTCTCCGGTGACGAGGTGCTGGGTGGCGGTGAGGCCGGAACCGTTCCGTTCAAGGACCTGTTCCTGCACGGCCTGGTCCGCGACCAGTTCGGCAAGAAGATGTCGAAGTCGCGCGGCAACGGCATCGACCCGCTCGACTGGGTCGACCGGTTCGGCGCCGATGCCCTGCGCTTCACACTCGCGCGCGGAGCGAACCCCGGCAGCGACCTTGCGGTCGGTGAAGACCACGCCCAGTCGTCGCGGAACTTCGCGAACAAGCTGTTCAACGCCACGAAGTTCGCGCTCATGAACGGTGCGGTCATCGGGGAACTGCCCGCCCGCGACGCCCTCACCGACGCCGACCGCTGGATCCTGGACCGGCTCGAGCAGGTTCGCGCCGAGGTCGACGAGGCATTCGACCGCTACGAGTTCTCCAAGGCCTGCGAGGCGCTCTACCACTTCGCATGGGACGAGGTGTGCGACTGGTACCTCGAGCTCGCCAAGGTCCAGCTCGCTGAAGGTAGCGCCTACGCCGACGGCACCAAGGTCGTTCTCGGCACCGTCCTCGACGCGCTGCTGCGCCTGCTGCACCCGGTGATCCCGTTCGTCACCGAGACCTTGTGGAAGGTGCTCACCGATGGTGAGTCCCTCGTGATCGCGGACTGGCCGGCATCCTCCGGTGTTGCGGCCGACGCCGACTCGTCACGTCGCATCGAGGATCTGCAGAAGCTCATCACCGAGATCCGCCGATTCCGCAGCGACCAGGGACTCAAGCCATCGCAGAAGGTCGCGGCCCGTCTGGTGAGTATCGACGCTGCAGACCTCGAAACCCAGGTTCCCGCGGTGCAGTCGCTCGCGCGCCTGACCCGGCCCGAGGACGGCTTCGATGCGTCGGCATCGATCGAGGTGCGTCTGAGTCGTGCCACGGTCACCGTCGAACTCGACACGTCCGGCACGATCGACATCGGCGCGGAGATCGCGCGCCTGCGAAAGGACCTCGCGACGTCCGAGAAGGAACTCGCGGGTACGACGGCCAAGCTCGGCAACGAGGCCTTCCTGTCGAAGGCACCGGCTCCGGTCGTGGAGAAGATCACGAGCCGCAAGCAGATCGCAGAAGAAGAGATCGCCCGCATCACCGCGCGGCTGAAGGAGCTGGGACAGGCGTGAGTGCCGACAATCCGGCGTCCGCAGATCGGCCGGGGGCACCGTCCCCTGTCGACCTCGCGGAGCTGACCCTGGTCGAAGCCGAACTCGACCGGCGCTGGCCTGAGACGAAGATCGAGCCGTCGCTCGCAAGGATTTCCGCGTTGATGGACATCCTCGGGTCGCCGCAGCTCAACTATCCGTCGATTCATGTGGCGGGGACGAACGGCAAGACGTCGGTGACGCGGATGATCGATGCGCTTCTGACCCGGATGCAGCATCGGACCGGTCGGACGACGAGTCCGCACCTGCAGGTCGCCACCGAGCGGATCAGCGTCGACGGCGCCCCGATTTCGCCGCGCACCTACGTCGACACCTACCGCGACATCGAACCGTATGTCCGGATGGTCGACGAGCAGTCCGAGGCTGCCGGCGACCCGAAGATGAGCAAGTTCGAGGTGACCACCGCGATGGCATTCGCGGCGTTCGCCGATGCGCCCGTCGACGTCGCGATCGTCGAGGTCGGACTGGGTGGACGCTGGGATGCCACGAACGTTGTCACAGGTCAGGTTGCTGTGATCACCCCGATCGGCATCGACCACACCGGGTATCTCGGTGAGTCGCTCACCGAAATTGCGGGGGAGAAGGCCGGCATCATCAAGAAGGCCCCCGAAGACGAGCTCGTGCCCCGCGACACCGTCGCGATCATCGCGCAACAGGAACCCGAGGCGATGGACGTGTTACTTCGGCAGGCCGTCGAGGCCGACGCCGCCGTAGCCCGCCAGGGCTCGGAGTTCTCGGTGGTGCGTCGCGCCGTCGCGGTCGGGGGCCAGCAGATCGACCTGCAGGGACTCGGCGGTGTGTACACCGACATCTTCCTGCCGCTCCACGGCGAGCACCAGGCATTCAACGCCTCGCTGGCTCTCGCCGCCGTCGAAGCGTTCTTCGGCGCCGGTCCGGGTAAACAGCTCGACGTCGACACCGTGCGCGAGGCCTTCGCGTCGGTCGTCAACCCGGGACGGCTCGAGCGGGTGCGGAACGCCCCGACGGTGTTCCTCGACGCCGCGCACAACCCGCACGGCGCCAAGGCCCTCGCTGCGGCGCTGGCCGGCGAATTCGATTTCCGCAAGCTCGTCGGTGTCGTCAGCGTGATGGCGGACAAGGACGTCGCCGGACTGATGGAGGCGCTCGAGCCGGTATTCGACGAGATCGTCGTCACCCACAACGGCTCGCCGCGTGCGATGGATGTCGACGACCTCGCCAACGCTGCAGTCGCGCGCTTCGGTGACGAACGCGTGGTCACTGCTGCGACGCTCCCCGACGCGATCGAGACTGCAATTGCGATCGCGGAGGAGGTCGGTGAGCCAGGTGAAGCGGTGTCGGGAGCCGGCGTCGTCGTGACCGGTTCGGTCGTGACCGCCGGAGCAGCGCGCACACTCTTCGGAAAGGACCCTGCGTGAGCAGCGAAAACCCAGTGTCAGGCGACAACGCCGAGAACCCCGACGACAACACGGTGGGGGAGCGCAGTGCCGAGAGTTCGGAGTTCCTCCCGCCGACGACCGACCCGTGGAAAGGGTTCCGCGGTGTGATGGCAGGCACGCTCGTGCTGGAAGCGATCGTCGTGCTGCTGGTACTCCCGGTGATCGCGACGCTCGGGGGCGGACTCACTGCCGTCTCCACCGGATATGTGGTGGGGCTCGCAGTGTTGATGATCCTCGGTGCGGGCGTCCAAGGACGGTCGTGGGCGATTCCCTTCAACATCGGCCTGCAGGTCCTGGCCGTGCTCGGGTTCCTCGTCGACCTCGCGTTCGGTGCGATCGGTGTGCTGTTCTGCGTCGTCTGGGCGTACATCCTCTACCTGCGTAAAGACATCCAGGACCGTGAGCAACGGGGTCTGCTTCCCGGACAGCGCGGCTGAACCTCTACGCTGTCTCCGTGACTGAGCGGACCCTGGTACTCATCAAGCCCGACGGCGTCGCACGCCGTCATGTCGGAGAAATCCTGTCGCGCATCGAGCGCAAGGGACTGAACATCGTGGCACTCGAACTGCGCACCGCCCCCGCGGACATCGCGGCGGCGCACTACGCGGAGCACGAAGGCAAGCCCTTCTATCCGGGCCTGCTCGACTTCATCACCGGCGGCCCCCTGGTCGCCGCAGTTCTCGAAGGGCCGCGCGCGATCGCCGCATTCCGGCAGCTTGCCGGCGGCACCGACCCCGTCGAGAAAGCTGTCCCGGGATCGATCCGCGGCGACCTCGGACTCGAAGCCGGTGAGAACCTCGTTCACGGATCCGATTCCGTCGAATCGGCCGAGCGCGAGATCGCGCTGTGGTTTCCCGCACTCGCGTCCGCGTAGACCTCCGACCCTTCTGAACGTGCTCGACGGCGCCCTTCGGGGCGCCGTTGGCGTATCTGCGCATGCCTGTGTGGGATACTGAGGAAGGTTGTACCGCACGAGCCCGCGCGGAACGGCCGAAGACATCACGGAACGATGCCCGACATCGCTGTTGCCGAGGAACGCAGGAGATACCTCGCTCGGCCGCACGCTGGATGCACCGGCGCTCGATCTGCGATCAAGCCAGGCACCGCTAGGCCGTGCAGTGAAAACGGGCACCGTACGGCCGAGTGATGCGAGACCGGAAGAACTCGCGCTGACTGCGCGAGTACACAAGCAGCGCCCCCGTGTGGCCGCTCACATCGCCTTCCGCGGTGATGGACGCGCCCGGGGGTCTTAGGAGACTTACGTGGCCGATCAAGAGCCGCAGGAAAACAGCTCGACCGAGGCGAATGCCCTGAACTTGCCCGCGAAGATTCGCGTGCACGCTCTTGCCAAGCTCCTCGGGTTGACCAGCAAACAGGTGATGGCGAAGGCCGCGGAACTCGGTACAGAACTGCGCAGTGCCCACGCGACGCTTCCTCGTGAAGCCGCGGAGGGACTGCACGCCGCGCTGAGCGGTCCGGTGGAACAGGCCCCGGCATCCGAAGAAGCACCTACATCCGAAGAAGTACCTGCAGTCGAAGAAGTACCTGCAGTCGAAGAAGCACCTGCAGTCGAAGAGACTCCGGCGGTCGAAGGGGCCCTCACGGGCGTCGCCCTCGAGCTCGACGACACGAAGGACGCTGCGGCCACCGAGCCCGTTGCCGTCGCTCCCGTGGGCGGCCCGACCGGGCTGTTCACTTCCCTCGAGCAGAACACACCGCTGTTCGAGATCCCCGAACCCGCGCCCGCTCGGGCGACCGAGCAGGTTTCCGCACCGCTGTTCCTCCAGCCCGAGGTTTCCTCGGCCGAGGAAGAAGGCGAAACACGTCCACGTCGCCGTCGTGCTCGTCGTGGTACTGCCGCACCGGCCGCTGATGCGACCGCTGCGCCTATCGAGGTCACCGCAGACGCCCCGTCGGACACCCCCTCGGACACCGAGGCGACGGCCGACACGACCCCCGAGCCGACCGCTCCGGCCGAGGATCGCGACGATCAGGACGAGCATCCGCGTCGTCGTCGCCGGGGTCGCCGTGGCCGCGGCCGTGGACGCGGCGACAATGCCGAGAACGAGCAGCAGGACGAGGAGGCCACCGAGTCGTCCGACCAGGAGGAGTCCGACCAGGCGCCCGGGGACTCCGATGGTGACGCGGAGGAGACGGCCGCTCCGGCTGCGGAGACCACGACCGAGGAGACCACTGCCGCCGGTTCCGAGGACGGCGAGTCGGAGGAGTCCGAAGAGTCGGAGGACACCTCGGGAGACGGCGCGTCGCGTCGTCGTCGCCGCCGTCGGCGTCGGCGCGGGACCGGCGACACCTCCGAAACCACGTCGGAAGACGATCCGCCCAACACCGTCGTCCACGAGCGGGAGCCGCGCACGAAGGCGCGGGCCGTGAAGGACGAAGTCCAGGGAATCAGCGGGTCGACGCGTCTCGAAGCCAAACGTCAGCGTCGTCGCGACGGTCGCGAGGCCGGCCGCAGGCGTCCGCCGATCCTCACCGAGTCGGAGTTCCTCGCCCGCCGCGAATCGGTCGAGCGCGTCATGGTCGTCCGGGAGAAGGTCGACGGAGCGCACGTGGGTATGACCCAGGTTGCAGTGCTCGAGGACAACATCCTCGTCGAACACTTCGTGACCAGCGCCGGATCGGCCTCGATGGTCGGCAACATCTACATCGGCCGGGTTCAGAACGTGCTTCCCTCGATGGAAGCCGCGTTCATCGACATCGGTCGCGGCCGCAACGGCGTGCTCTACGCCGGTGAAGTGAACTGGGAGGCGGCGGGCCTCGGTGGCCAGTCCCGCAAGATCGAACAGGCCCTGAAGCCGGGCGACCAGGTGGTCGTGCAGGTGAGCAAGGACCCTGTCGGTCACAAGGGCGCACGGCTCACCACACAGATCAGCCTTGCCGGACGATTCCTGGTGTACGTGCCGGGTGGCTCGTCGACAGGCATCAGCCGCAAGTTGCCCGACACCGAACGCAAGCGTCTCAAGGACATCCTCCGCGAGATCGTCCCGGCCGATGCCGGCGTGATCATCCGCACCGCCGCGGAAGGCGTCAGCGAGGACGAACTCGCAAGTGACGTCGCGCGCCTGCAGTCGCAGTGGGAAGCCGTTCGCGAGCACGCAGACAAGGTGCAGTCCGACGGGTCGGGTCAGCCGAAGGCGCTGTACGAGGAGCCGGACCTGCTCGTGAAGGTCGTCCGCGACCTGTTCAACGAGGACTTCTCGAAGCTGGTCATCGAAGGTGAGAAGTCCTGGAACACCGTCGAGAGCTACATCCGGACGGTGGCGTCCGACCTGCTGCCGCGGGTGGAGCGCTATCAGTCGGAGTCGTCGGTCGACGTCTTCGGTGCGCACCGGATCGATGAGCAGCTCGCGAAGGCGCTGGACCGCAAGGTGTGGCTGCCTTCCGGCGGCACCCTCGTCATCGACCGCACCGAGGCAATGACGGTGGTGGACGTCAACACCGGCAAGTTCACCGGAGCGGGCGGAAACCTCGAGGAGACCGTCACCCGCAACAACCTCGAAGCTGCCGAGGAGGTCGTGCGGCAGATGCGCCTGCGCGACATCGGCGGCATGATCGTCGTCGACTTCATCGACATGGTGCTCGAGTCCAACCGTGATCTCGTGCTGCGTCGTCTCACTGAAGCACTCGGACGGGACCGCACCCGGCATCAGGTCTCCGAGGTGACGTCGCTCGGCCTGGTGCAGATGACGCGTAAGCGTCTCGGGACCGGCCTTGTCGAGGCGTTCTCCACGACATGTGAGCACTGCCAGGGACGCGGCATCATCGTGCATTCCGAGCCGATCGAGTCGAAGCCGGCCGAGGACTCCGGGCGTTCGTCGCAGGGTGGAGGGTCGCGTCGCAAGCGTGGTCGCGACAAGAGCGGCCAGCAGGAGCCCGTGGCCGAACCCACGCCCGCATCCGTACCCGAGGTTGCGGCGCCCGCGTCCGACCCGGAGGAAGCTGCCAAGCGTGCGGCGCATCCGGTGGCGCTGGCGATGGCTGCGCACCAGTCTCACGACGACCTTGCCGACGGCGCCGAGACGACCGGAGCAGTCGCGAATGTCGCGGTTGCGGAGAAGCCGGAAGAGCGGCGCTCCGAGGTGCCAAGCGAGTCCGTGGCCGATCTCACAGAGGAGTCGAAGACTCCCGCGGAGCCGGTCCAGCCGGTCCAGCCGGAACGGCGCGAGCGGTCCGAGCCCGTGACGGTCGAGCCCGTGACGGTCGAGGAGCCCGAGCCTGCGAAGCCCGAGGCCGAGCACACCGAACCGGCTCCGCGCCGTCGGCGTGCCCGCAGGGTGTCCAGGCCGACAGCGGCACCGGCGGACGTGAGCGCAGGTGAGCCCCGGGTGTTCGTGGTGTCCGAGCCCGCGCCTGAGGCTGCACCGGAGCCCGTTACGCCGGAGCAGACAGCGCCGTCGGACGACGGCGCCGCTGCGGCAGAGATTGTCCGACGTCCCCGCCGACGTCGCGCTGCCGGACGGCCTGCAGGGCCGCCGGTCGACGCCCAGGTGTGACCCGGTGAAGCCGGGTCGGCGAGTGCCGACCCGGCTTCGGCCACACCTGGTTTGACCCTGGTAGTCACTTTCCCGTAATCTTGCACAGTCGCTACTCGGCGATACTGCCCAGCTGCGCCTGGATTCAGGAAGAGCGGCGGGACCCGAGTCAGCAGCCACACCAGACCAGTCGTGTCGCAACACTGTGACGCGAGCACGTTCGAAGAAGCAAGGGGTAGCCGTCCGATGGCAACGTACGCGATCGTCAAGACCGGCGGTAAGCAGTACAAGGTCGCTGAGGGCGATCTCGTCAAGGTCGAGAAGATCGAGGGTGAGCCCGGCACGGCTGTCTCGCTTGCTCCGGTCCTCGTCGTCGACGGGTCCGCGCTGACCACCGACAACGATGCTCTGGCCAAGGTTTCGGTCACCGCCGAGATCGTCGAGCACACCAAGGGTCCGAAGATCCGCATCCACAAGTTCAAGAACAAGACCGGCTACCACAAGCGCCAGGGCCACCGTCAGCGCCTGACGGTCGTCAAGGTCACCGGTATCAAGTAACTCGAACTTCGGCTTCACAACCCAGGAGGGTTCGTCATGGCACACAAGAAGGGCGCATCCAGCTCCCGTAACGGTCGCGATTCGAACGCACAGCGACTCGGCGTCAAGCGTTTCGGCGGTCAGTCCGTCAGCGCCGGCGAGATCATCGTTCGTCAGCGCGGCACCCACTTCCACCCCGGTGTGAATGTGGGACGCGGCGGCGACGACACGTTGTTCGCTCTCGAGGCCGGTGCAGTCACTTTCGGCAGCAAGCGTGGTCGCAAGACCGTCAACATCGTCCCGGTCGCGGCAGACGCCTGAGTCAGCCGTCCGATAAGGACACCGCGGGAGCATTCTCGCGACATACTCCCAATAGGGGCGGGCCAGGGTCGCACACCCTGACTCGCCCCTATTGTGTGTTTCATCGGTAGTTTCGCTCGGAGAGAGGTCCACCCATGTCCCGTTTCATCGACCGGGTTGTGCTGCACGTCAGCGCAGGCAAGGGTGGTAACGGCTGCTCCTCCGTCCACCGTGAGAAGTTCAAGCCGCTCGGTGGCCCCGACGGCGGTAACGGCGGTAACGGCGGCGACGTCATTCTCGAAGTCGACGAGAGCGTTCATACGCTGCTCGACTTCCACTTTCATCAGCATGCGAAGGCATCGAGCGGTGCGCAGGGGGCCGGCGGCAACCGTGAAGGTGCCAACGGATCCGATCTCGTCCTCAAAGTGCCTGATGGCACAGTGGTCCTCGACAAGGACGGCCGCGTACTCGTCGATCTGATCGGTGTCGGCACCCGGTACGTGGCAGCGCAGGGCGGACGCGGTGGGCTCGGTAACGCCGCGCTCGCGTCGCGCGCTCGCAAAGCCCCGGGTTTCGCCCTCCTCGGTGAGGAAGGCGAGGAACTCGACCTCGTCCTGGAACTGAAATCGGTCGCCGATGTCGGCCTCGTCGGGTTCCCGTCGGCGGGCAAATCGTCGCTCGTGTCGGTGCTGTCCGCGGCGAAGCCGAAGATCGCCGACTATCCCTTCACCACCCTGGTGCCCAACCTCGGCGTGGTGCAGTCGGGCGATACCACGTTCACTGTCGCCGACGTGCCCGGGCTCATCCCCGGTGCCAGCGAAGGCCGCGGCCTCGGACTCGACTTCCTGCGCCACCTCGAGCGCTGTGCCGTGCTCGCGCACGTCGTGGACTGCGCAACCCTCGAACCGGGGCGCGACCCGATTTCCGACGTCGACGTCCTCGAAGCGGAACTCGCTGCGTACCAGCCTGCACTGTCGGGCGACAGTAGCCTCGGTGAGCTCTCCGAGCGCCCGCGCATCGTCATCCTCAACAAGGCCGATGTTCCCGAGGCTGCCGAGCTCGCCGAGTTCGTCACACCTGAGTTCGAGTCTCGTGGATGGCCGGTGTTCACGATCTCTGCGGTCAGTCGAGAAGGGCTGCGCCCCTTGACATTCGCGTTGGCAAAGATGGTCGATGAGTACCGCGAGGCACACCCGCCGGCTGTTCCGGCGCGTCCCATCATCCGTCCCATCGCGCGCAACGAGACCGGCTTCAGCGTCGTCGCCGATCCGGACGAGCCGGGCGGCTTCATCGTGCGCGGCACCCGTCCGGAACGCTGGGTACGCCAGACCGCGTTCGACAACGACGAAGCCGTCGGCTACCTCGCCGACCGTCTTGCACGGCTCGGAGTGGAGAACGAACTCGTCAAGCAGGGCGCCGAGCCAGGTTGTTCCGTCACCATCGGTGACGTCAGCTTCGGCTGGGAACCGCAGACCCACGCGGGTGTGGATGTCGTACCCACGGGTCGAGGCACCGATGCGCGCCTCGACCAGACCGATCGTGTGGGGGCGTCCGAACGCCGCCATGCGAAGAAGGTCCGCCGCGGTCTCGCCACCGACGACGACGAATTCTGAACCGAGGAGAACAGTGAGCGACACCCGCGGGGTCATCGCTTCCGCACGCAGCATCGTCGTCAAGATCGGGTCGTCGGCGATCACGAGCCTGGCCGGTGGCCTCGACCGTGAACGTCTCGATCAGCTCGTCGACGCAATCGAAGGGCGCATGCGGGCCGGTTCGAATGTCACTGTTGTGTCGTCCGGGGCGGTGGGTGCCGGACTGGCACCTCTCGGCCTGACCGCACGACCCCGCGACCTCGCGACCAAGCAGGCCGCAGCGAGCGTGGGGCAGCTTGCCCTCGCGCACGCCTGGGGGACCTCGTTCGCCCGGTACGACCGCACTGTCGGTCAGGTGCTCCTCACCGCCGACGACATCGCCCGACGCACTCAGCATCGCAACGCGCAGCGCACCCTCGACCGACTGCGGTCGCTGGGCGCGGTGCCCATCGTGAACGAGAACGACACAGTAGCGACCGTCGAGCTGCGTTTCGGCGACAACGACCGCCTCGCTGCGCTCGTGTCGCACCTGACGAGCGCGGACGCACTGGTCCTGCTCTCGGACGTCGACGGGCTGTACGACGGCGATCCCCGAAAGGGCGGAGCAACACTGATCCCCGAGGTCACCAGCCCCGAAGATCTCGACGGCGTCGTGGCGGGGTCCGGCGGTGCGCTCGGTACCGGCGGGATGGCAACCAAGCTTTCTGCGGCGCGGCTCGCCGCCGACTCGGGGGTGCCGGTGCTGTTGGCTGCCGCGTCGGATGCCGCACGGGCATTGACCGCTGCCGATGTGGGCACCGCGTTCGCTGCACGTCCCGAGCGAATGTCGGCCCGCCACTTCTGGGTTCGGCACGCGGCCGACACCGTCGGCACCCTGCATCTCGATGCGGGTGCGGTGCGTGCTGTCGTCGAACGCCGCAGGTCGCTGCTCGCGGCCGGCGTGACCGGGATGAGCGGCAGCTTCCATGCCGGCGACGTTGTCGCGCTCGTCGATCCGGACGACCGCACTGTCGCGCGTGGTGTCGTGGCCTACGAGCCGAGCGAGCTCGACTTCATGATCGGCTTCTCCACGCGGCAGTTGCCTCAGGACCTGCAGCGCCCTGTCGTGCACGCCGACGATCTGGTGCGTATCGGGTGACACGGTCGACGCGGGTATGAATGTGGTCGGCCCGGGTTGCGGTTACTTTGTGTTGTGGTTGTTGATGAGTTCTCGTTGGCGAGTGTCGCGCGCCTCCGCCTTGGTCTGCATGTTCTCGTAGCAGTCTTGGCGTTGATCGTATTGTTGCGCGCGGTACTTCTGTCCGAACCCGATGCAGGATGGATCGGTGCCCTGACGGCGGTGTTCATCGTCGTGCATCTCGTGGGCGTCTGCTCTCTCCGCGCGCCGTTCGCACGAGGACTTTGGCTGGGATCGTTGTGCGCGATCTGGGTGGCGATGGCGCTTCTCGGCGCTGACGCCGCGTACGTGTCCTTCGGACTCATCCTGCTTCTCATGACCGAGTTCAGCTTGATGCCGGCTGCGGTAGCGGTCGTCGTCATTACCGTCGGCAACGTGCTGATCGGCGTATACGTTCGTGGTCACTTGGGCGGAGCGCTGGTGGGGTCGTTGTTCGGCGCCGTCGTCGGTGTTGTTGCCGGACTCGGTTTCCGGATCCTCTTCAGTGAAACCGAGCGGCGCCAGCAACTGATCGAGGACCTGCACCGAACTCGTGCGGAGCTGGCCGAGTCCGAGCGTTCCGCGGGAGAACTCGCCGAACGAGAGCGGTTGGCCGGGGAGATCCACGACACTGTGGCACAGGGGCTGAGCAGTGTCCAGATGCTGCTGCACGCAGCCGAGGCTGAAGACTTGCCCCCCGGTGCAAAAGACAAAATCGTGATGGCGCGACAAACCGCCTCGGCAGGCCTGGCGGAAACGAGGCGGCTCATCGCGGCGCTCTCACCTGCCGACCTGGTCGGACGCTCACTCGTCGATGCTCTGGAGAGGGTGTGTGCACGAGCGGGATCTGGCCGTTGCGACGTTCGTCTCGTCCTGGAGGGACAGGCGAGGTCTTTGCCGATGCCGGTGGAATCGGCGATGGTGCGCCTGGTGCAGGGGGCGGTGTCGAACGTCGTTCGTCATGCTCATGCTCGCAACGCCGTCGTCACACTCGCATACAGCGCGGGCGAAGTACGCCTCGACGTGGTCGATGACGGCCAGGGATTCGACGTCGCAGTCCTCGATGACCCCGCTGCCGACAGCTTCGGGCTCAACGCAATGCGGACCCGCGTCGAGCAACTCAACGGCCGCTGGTCCATCGAATCCGAACCGGGTCGTACTGTGGTGTCGGTGACGTTTCCGCTCGACCCGAAGGAACAGCCGCGATGATTCGACTGATGCTCGCGGACGACCATGCGATCGTGCGCGCGGGGCTACGGGCTCTGCTCGAACAGCATGCCGACGAAGTTGTGATCGTCGCGGAGGCCACTTCGGGCGAAGAAGCTGTTGCGCTGTGTCGCGACAGGGCGATCGATCTCGTACTCATGGATCTGCGGTTCGGGAGCGGGTTCAGTGGTGTGGAGGCCACGGGTCGAATCCGATCTCGGCCGAATGCTCCGCAGGTCTTGGTGGTAACGAACTACGACACCGACGCCGAGATTCTTCATGCGATCGAAGCCGGTGCCAGCGGCTACCTGCTCAAGGACACCGCGCCGGCAGAACTCTTCGCCGCGATCGTCGCGGCGGCCGGGGGTGCGAGTGCACTGTCACCTGCGGTGGCTTCGAAACTGATGGCGCAGATGCGTGTTCCACCGGCAACTCTCACCCCGCGTGAGGTGGAAGTGCTGGAAGCGGTCGCAGCGGGACACTCGAACAGGGAAATCGCTCGTCGACTGTTCCTCAGCGAAGGCACCGTGAAGACACATCTGACGAACACGTTCGGAAAGCTGGGCGTGCGATCGCGCACCGCGGCCGTTGCACAGGCACGAGTGCGAGGCATCATCGGAACCGCCTGACCGCGCCACGCGGTGGAGGCAGTACGGCATATTCGATCGCACAGTTTCCCGCTGAGTCTCCATCGAAAGTCGTAGACCGATCACACCGATCTGCAGATGTGCTGGAGTCGGGATTCGGGTCGGATGGAAGGCGTGAAGATACTTGTCAACGCCGCGTTCGGGTACGCCGTCGCGGGTCTGATGTCGGGCCTGTACTACAGGGAGCTGACCAAGGCGCAGGACTTCGACGGCCCGACCCAGCTTTCCATCGTGCACACGCACCTCCTCGTTCTCGGTGTGCTGTTCCTTCTGATCGTCGCCATATTCGAGCATTTGTTCACGCTCTCGGCCGGTCCCCTCTACCGATGGTTCGTGATCACCTTCCATGCGGGCCTGATCCTGACCGTGCTTGCCCAACTCGTGCACGGCACGATGCAGGTGTTCGACAACGATGCGTCCGCTGCGATCTCGGGAATTGCGGGTATCGGCCATGTGCTGCTGACCGTCGCCTTCATCGTCTTCTTTCTGGCTCTGCGCACCGCGGTGGCAGGCGGCCCACATTCCACCAGAAATTCTGAAAAAAACAGTGCGCCAAATGATATGAAAGGTATTGCATGACTGTCACACAGCCGCGACCGGAGGGCTCGAACGCTCGCCCGCTGGTGCGAGCCTTCCGCATGGTCGCGATGCTGGAAGCAGTGACCTGGCTCGGTTTGCTGATCGGCATGTACTTCAAGTGGGTCGTGCAGAGCACCGAAGCCGGAGTCCGTGTCTTCGGCCCTCTGCACGGAGCGGTGTTCGTGGTGTTCGTGGTGCTGGCAATCGCGATGTACGTCAGGCTCGGCTGGCGGACGCGGACCCTGCTGCTGGCGTTGGTCTCGTCGCTACCTCCGTTCGCCACAATCGCATTCGAGGTATGGGCCGACCGCACCGGACGTTTCGCGCCAGGAGCGGACCGCCCCTCCGATCTCCTGTCCGACTATCCGGCGTCGGCGCGATGAACGCATCGATCGGAAACGGCACGGTAGCGCGCTTCTCGAGCCTCCTCTTCGGGTCCCGACGTCGTGCCGGCATCGTCGTCGGGCTGTGGATCATCCTGGTGGGTGCGCTGGCAAGCATCGCACCCACTGTCGATGAGGTCGAAAACAATGCGGGGGCAAACGATCCGCCCGCCTCGTCGCAATCGGTGGAGGCCGCGGAACTGGCAGCACGCGAGTTCCCCCGAAGCGAGGGGACACCCGCGATCGTCGTCGTCCAGGGCTCCGACCCTTCCGTGACGTCAGCAGCAGTCGAACGGATCGTCGTCGCCCTCGACGATGCGCAGGCCGGCGATCCCTCGATCAACGCGATCATCACTGCCGCCGACATCGACAGTCTGCGCACCGCAAACGGCAGCAGCGAGACGGTTGTCGTCTCGCTGACGGGCAACCCGACGGACGCGTCGTTCCAGGACACGGTCGATATGATTCGTGAGGTGGTTGCGGAGGCCGCGGGACCTGCCGATGCCGCTGTCACCGGACCCGCCGGGATCGCCACCGACACTGTGAAGGTGTTCAGTAGTGGCGACAAGGTCCTGCTCATCGGAACGATCCTGTTGGTCGCGATCATCCTGATGGTCATCTACCGGTCGCCGATCCTCGTGGTGGTGGCATTGGTTGGTGTCGGTGTTGCGATGCGGCTCGCGCAGACGCTGGGTGCCATGATGGCCGACGCTGGCTGGTTCGACATCAGTTCGCAGACCGGATCGATCATGACCGTGCTGCTCTTCGGCGTCGGCACCGACTACGCGCTGATCGTCACTGCCCGCTACCGGGAGGCACTCGCCGAGGAGCCGGATCGCTCGGCTGCCATGATGCATGCCGTGCGGGGCGTCGCTGAATCGATCCTGTCGAGTGTGTCGACGATCGTGCTGGCCATGCTGGCTCTACTGACGGCGGTCTCCCCAGCGCTGCGAGGATTCGGCCCGTATCTCGCGCTGGGCGTCGCCTCGATGGGGCTGGTGGCGTTCACATTCACCCCGGCGCTCATGTTGCTGTTCGGGGGCAAACTGTTCTGGCCGTCCACAATCCGAGTAGCGTCGGGGCGAATCGGCAGCACGATGTGGGAACGGGTCGCGAACCTGGTCGACCGCTCACCGAAGGCGGTACTGATATCGACGCTACTCGGTCTGCTGGTGATGTCCACGGGACTGGCCGGCTATCGCGAGAGCTTCGACTTCATCAGCGGATTCCGGATCGGCACCCAGTCGGAGACTGGACAGAACATGATCGCCGAAGCCTTCGGACCCGGTGAGATCGCGCCGTCGACCGTCTATGTCACCGCGCCCGACGGGCCATCCTCGCCCGACTGGAACCGGATCACCCGTGACCTGTCCGACGTGGAGGGGGTCGCTGCGGTCGGTGCGGAACCGGCCGTCAGCAGGGACGGGACGACCGCGGCGTTCGACGTCACCTTCATCGACAACCCCTACGGTCCCGCAGCATTGGACCGCGTGGGTGTGCTGATATCTGCAGCCCAGGTCTCGGCAGACTCTGCGGGGATCGAGAATGCGCAGGTTCTCGTCGGCGGTGAGAGTGCGCACACCGCCGATATCCGTGCGGCGCTCGACCGAGACAACTGGGTTATCGTCGCATGGGTTCTCATGATCGTCGGCGCTGTACTGGCGCTGCTGTTGCGGTCTGTACTTGCACCCGTGTACCTGATCGGCACCCTGCTGCTGTCGTTCACCGCGACACTGGGAATCACTACCTTTGTCACGGTCACAATCCTCGGAGACGCCGGTATCGGAAACCGAGTCGCCGTCTACGTATTCGTGTTTCTTGTCGCGTTGGGGGTCGACTACACCATCTTCCTGATGAGTCGGTACCGGCAGGAACTCGCGACGCATGAACCGCGGATGGCATTGCGGGTGGCGCTCACCCGCACGGGCGGCGTGATCTCGTCCGCGGGCGTCATCCTGGCAGCGACTTTCGCTGTGCTGACCACTCAACCGATCCGCGAACTGTTCCAGTTCGGACTGGCGATGGCCATCGGAATACTCCTCGATACATTCGTCGTTCGGCCACTGCTCGTTCCCGCAATCATGCGGCTGCTCGACCGCAAGGCATTGTGGCCCTCTGTTCCGCCGACGACGGACCGGACGAAGCTGATATCCCGCGTGTGACAGATCCCGACGTGTGCCCGGTCGGTGATCCGGCCGGGCACACGCCATTCCTAGATCTTGGCCAGGTACCCGAGCGCCTCGCTGGTGCCTATGTCGAGTTTCATCGTCGCGTGGGGGTCTCCGCGGGTCGGGCCACGATTCACGATCGCGACCGGGACGCCCCGTGCTACCGCGCGACGGACGAAGCGGAGCCCGGATTGCACGGTGAGTGAACTTCCCGCGACGAGAAGCACATCCGCGTCGTCGACGAGTTCGAAGGCGGCGTCGACGCGGGAACGCGGCACGATCTCACCGAAGTACACGATGTCGGGTTTGAGCATGCCGCCACACCGGTCGCAGTCGACGACGACGAAATCACTGGTGTCGGCGACGACGGCGTCGGCATCGGGCGCGACCTCGAGACCGGTGACGCCATGGGTGCGCTCCTCGAAGCCCGGGTTCGCTGCCGACAACCGTTCGTGCAGCGTGAACCGTGAGAGGCGCTTCTCGCATGCAAGGCACCGGACCTGGGCGTACGAGCCGTGGAGGTCGATCACTCGACGGCTTCCCGCCTTCGTGTGCAGCAGGTCGACGTTCTGGGTGATGACGCCGACGACGGTTCCGCTCCGTTCGAGCGCCGCGACCGCGCGGTGACCGGCATTCGGTCGCGCTGCATCCATGTGGCGCCAGCCGACGTGGTTGCGCGCCCAGTAGCGCTGGCGGAACACCGGGTCGCCGACGAACTGCTGGAACGTCATGGGGTTGCGTGGCGGTGAATCGGGCCCTCGGTAATCGGGGATCCCGGAATCTGTCGACACCCCGGCTCCGGTGAGGACCGCGACGCGCCGACCGTCCACGAGCGCACGCAACTTCTCGGACGGGTCCGTCACCGTCGTCATCTGGATACCGAACACAGGCCCTCCTTCGCGGCCTCCATGCTATTCCTGCGCTGTCGTGTCCGTTCCTCGGGCGGGAAGCAGGGCCCGGACGGCGTCGATGCTGTCGGCGTCGACAGGAGACTTGTCGGGGCGATAGCGCAGAACCCGCGCGAAGCGCAGCGCGACACCACCCGGATAGCGGGTGCTGGTCTGCACACCGTCGAGTTCGATCTCCACGACCAACTCCGGTCGCAGGTACACGGTGTGGTCGTCACGGTGGGATTCGAAGTCCGGAAACCGGGTGGTCTGCCATCGCAGCAGTTCGTCGGTCAGCCCTTTGAAGGTCTTGCCGACCATGATCGGGGGACCGCCGTCGGGGTCGCGGGCGCCGAGGTGCAGGTTGGACAGGAACCCGGTGCGGCGCCCGTAGCCCCATTCGGCGCCGAGGACGATGAGGTCGAGCGTGTGCTCGGGTTTGATCTTCTGCCACGCGTGGCCCCGGCGACCGGCCAGATACGGCGACGACAGGGACTTGACCATGATTCCCTCGTGACCGTGTTCGAGCGCGGCGTCGAGGTGAGCGTGCGCCGCAGCCCGGTCCGGCGTGGTCACCGCTGGTATCCGATGCGCACCAGCGACACGATCGAGCGAGGTAAGGCGTTCGGACAGTGGAAGATCGAGCAGATCGATGCCGTCGAGATGGAGGCAGTCGAAGAAGTACGGGTGGAGGAGGAGTTCGCGTGCCGTGCTCGCCCCGAAGCGGCTCATGGTCTCCTGGAACGGCCGTGGTCGCCCGGAATCGGTGAGAGCGAGCGTCTCTCCGTCCAACACCACACTGCGGCACGGCAGCGCGGCAACGAGCTCGACGAGTTCGGGTACCGACGAGGTGATCTCGCGCAGAGTCCGCGTGAACACCCATACCGAGTCGCCGTCGCGGTGCACCTGAATGCGTGCGCCGTCGAGCTTGTACTCGACGCTGCATTGACCGGCGAACTCGTCGAGCGCCGACTCGACGGACTCGGCGGGCACCGCGAGCATCGGCCGGATCGGGCGCCCGAGCTCGAGTCGGAATGCGGACAGGGCGTCGAGCCCACCGGCAAGCGCAGCGGCCGCCGCGCGGGGGAGTTGCCCCGAGAGCATCACCGCGCGTCGCACGGCGGCGGTCGGCAGCTCCGCGGTGGCGGCGACGGCGTCGGCCATGACGCCTTCGAGTGCGCCCTGGCGGAGCTCCCCGCCGAGCAACTGCACCAGGAATGCCTGTTCGTCTGCAGCAGCGCGGGTGAACAGGTCCGTCAGCAGTTCTTTTCTCAGTCCGGTCGATCCGGGACCGGACAGGACCGCGATGCGGTCGACGAGTGTGTCGACCTCGGTCACCGTCAGAGTCGGATCGTCGGCGGGTGTTGCCTGCAACGCCGTGAGTGTGCGGAACCCGATGCCGATGCGTCCCTGCGGCAGCACACCGGACAGCCATGACACCACAGGCTCGATCTCTTCTGGGGTCGCCTGTTCCAGCAGGGCACGCAGGGCAGCAGTCTTGACCTTCCTCGACCGCGTCGCGGCGACCGTGGCAGATGTCTCGACCACTCGACTCAATTTCACCGTTCGACGGTATCGCCGGGCGGTGTTCCATATCGGCGAACGCCGACAGTGTCAGTGTGCGCCCGCTCCCTTGGCAGCAGCGATGAACCGGCGGATTGCTTCGGAGTCCTTCACGCCGCGCGATACTTCGACACCGCTCGAGACGTCGACACCCCACGGGCGGACTGCGGCGATGGCGGCAGTGACGGTGTCGGGGTACAGACCTCCGGCCAGCAGCCACTGCCCGGTCGGCAGTGACGGCAGAACCGCGGGATCCCAGGATTCGCCACTGCCGGGCTTCGGTGCGTCCACGAGCAGCAGGTCCTCGCCGAACGCACCGGCAGTCAGAGGCTGGGCGGTGTCGGCTCCTACCGCGCGGATCAGCCGCGCGGAGTGCTCTGCGAGCGCCGCGAAGGACTCGGCCGGGTAGTTTCCGTGCAGTTGGATCGCTCGGACCCCGGACGCGTCGGCGAGCGCACGCACCTCCGCGACCGTTTGTCCGGCGAACACACCGACGGTGAGTACGTTCTCGGGTATTTCGGCGGCCAGCTCGGCCGCGCGGTCCGGGGTGACCTGCCGGGGGCTGGCAGTCAGGACGAACCCGATGGCGTCGGCGCCTGCCGAGACGGCTGCCGCAACATGCTCGGGCTCCCGGAGACCACAGATCTTGACGAACATGAACAGAACCCTACGTCGCCGTCGTCCTGCGGTAGCTCCGGGCGCTTTCTCGATGTCGGCGAATGCCGTGTGCGGACCGCGGCCACGGGCGACCATGGTCTGCAAGGCGGATCGACGACAGGAGCCGGGGAATGGGAGCAGCAAAGGGTTCGTCGACGGCTGTCGAGCTGGACGTCGACGGCCGGACGGTGCGGATCTCGCATCCCGAGCGCATCTACTTCCCGGCGCTCGGCGTCACCAAGCTCGACCTCGCACGGTATTACATGGCCGTCGGAGACGGCATCGTCCGCGCGCTACGGGATCGTCCGTGCATGCTGCACCGGTTTCCCGATGGCCTCGCGGGAGACAAGGTGCATCAGAAGCGGCTCCCGCGCGGCGCACCGGACTGGGTGCAGACCGTCCGTGTTCACTTCCCTCGATACAACCGCGACGCCGACGAACTGTGCGTCACACATCTCGCGGATGTCGTGTGGGCGGTGCAGATGTCGACGGTGGAGTTCCATCCGTGGAACTCGCGCCGCGCCGACGTGGAGAAGCCCGACGAGTGGCGGATCGATCTCGACCCGATGCCCGAATGCGACTTCGGGAAAGTGCGCCGTGTCGCGTCGGTGGTGCACGAGGTGCTCGACGAGCTGGGTGCGGTGGGGTGGCCGAAGACCTCGGGTGGGCACGGGCTGCACGTCTACGTCCGAATCGAGCCGGAATGGGGATTCGACGATGTCCGCAGGGCTGCACTGGCTTTCGCACGTGAAGTCGAGCGCCGCGCGCCGCGGGACGTCACCACCGCGTGGTGGCGTAAGGACAGGGATCCCGCCGCCGTGTTCGTCGACTACAACCAGAACGCCCGCGACCACACGATCGCGAGCGCGTACTCGGTGCGCGGTGTTCCGGAGGGAACTGTATCGGCACCGGTGCGGTGGAACGAGATCGACGACCTCGAACCTCGCGATTTCACCATCGAGACCGTCCCCGACCGATTCGCGAAACTCGGTGACCTGTATGCCGGAATCGACGACGATGCGTTCTCGCTCGACCGGCTGCTGGACTGGGCCGATCGGGACGAGCGAAACTCGCCGGAGGGGGACGGATCTCAGTAGCCGGAGCTCACATCGATCACCGCGACGGGTTCGACGCCAGACGCGAACCGCGTGACGTTCTCGACCACCCGTTCCGCGTAGGCGGGTACCCGCAGGGCAGGCGGGTTCGAATCGTGCGGCGTGATCATCGCATTGGGCAGCGACCACAAGGGGTGCCCGGCGGGCAGCGGTTCTGGGTCGGTGACGTCGAGTCCGGCACCGGCGATCGTGCCCGCCGTCAGAGCACCGACCAGCGCATCGGTGTCGATGAGGCTGCCACGTGCGATGTTCACCAGCCACGCGGTCGGCTTCATCGCGGCCAGTTCCTCCGCGCCGATCAGTTGCTCGGTGTCCGGTGTGGCCGCCGCGGAGACTACGAAATGGTCTGCAAGCGGCCAGATTTCGTCGATTCGCTCCACGGGGAAGGTTTCGACTGCACCGGGGACGGGACGTCCGCTCCGATTGACGGCCAGAGTGTGCGCACCGAGCGACGCGAGCATCGGGATGAGTGCCCGTCCGATTCCGCCCGCGCCGATGATGCCGATCGTTGCTCCGCGCAGTGTGCCCAGACGTGGGTAGAACGCCTCGGGTGCCCACGACGTCGCCACGAGATGGTGGGGTAGCGCTCGGACACCGGCGAGCAGCAACATCAGGGCATGCTCGGCGACCGTTGCGGAGTACGCCCCGGCTGCGGAGGTCCACAGCACCTGCGGGTGCTGCTTGATGACGCCCTCGGTGAGCCAGTTCTCGACGCCTGCGGCGGGAAGCTGAACCCAGCGCACCGATTCGGGAAGGACTGCGGGAAACAGATCCCGCGTGCCGGTCCAGATCAGGCCGTCGGGACTCTCCTCGAAGGGCACCGCGATCCCGCCTCCGCTGGTCACTGCGCGGACGAACATCTCGTCTGGTCGCGGACCTACAGCAATGCGGGGCGAACGCTGAGAGGAGGCCATGGCCTCGACTCTATGCGTCCGCCCCGCATCGGTCACGCTGTGTGACCCCGATTATGGGGACGATCAGGCAGTTTCTTCGACGATGAGCGGGTAGACCCCGTTCTCGTCGTGTACCTCTCGGCCGGTGACCGGCGGGTTGAACACGCAGAGCATCCGCATGCGCGTCTCCGGCTCGACGCGGTGCCGCTCGTGTCCGTTGAGCAGGTACATCGATCCGGGGCCGATGTCGTACACCACATCGTTGTCGAGGTCGCGCAGCTTGCCGGTGCCCTCCACCAGCCAGACCGCCTCGATGTGGTTGGCGTAGTGGAACTCGTTGATCGTTCCGGCCTCGATGGTGGTCTCGTGGAACGAGAATCCGACCTTGTCTCCGGCGAGGACGATGCGCTTGCTGCGCCACTGTCCGTCTTCGGATGTGATGTCACGCTCGGTCCCGGTGATTTCCTCGGTGGTGCGCACGATCATGTGAAGCAATGCTCTTTCTACTGGTGAACTGAGGGACGAACGGTCAGGAACGGACCTTGGCGGTGGCCTCGGCGAGGATGTTCAGACCGAACTCGAGTTCGTCGTCGGAGATGGTCAGCGGCGGCAGCAGCTTGACGACCTGGTCGGACGGTCCCGACGTCTCCGCCAGCAGCCCCTGCTCGAAAGCGATACTGCACACCTTCTGGGCATCGGACGGCTCGTCGAAGACCAGACCCTGTACCAGGCCGCGTCCGCGGGTGGAAACACCCTCGAACATGTCGGACAGGTTCATGAAGGTCTGATGGATACGCTCACCCTTGCGCAGCGTGCCGCGCTCGAGTTCGTCGTTGGTCCAGTAGTGGTTCAGTGCTGCAGTCGCGGTGATGAACGACGGGCTGTTGCCACGGAAGGTGCCGTTGTGTTCGCCGGGGCCCCAGACGTCGAGCTCGCGCTTGAAGAGTGTGAGGGCCATCGGCATGCCGTAGCCACCGATCGACTTCGACAGCGTCACGATGTCGGGGGTGATGCCGGCCTCCTCGAAGGAGAAGAACGCACCCGTACGGCCGCAGCCCATCTGGACGTCGTCGACGATGAGCAGAATCTCACGTTCGGAGCACAGATCTGCCAGGGCGCGAAGCCATTCGGCGCGCGCGACATTGACGCCACCTTCACCCTGGACGGTCTCGACGATCACCGCGGCGGGCCGGTTGAGGCCACTGCCGGAGTCGTCGAGCACGCGGGAGAACCACTGGAAGTCCTCGGTGACACCGTTGAAGTAGTTGTCGAACGGCATCGGAGTGGCGTGTACGAGCGGCACACCGGCACCGGCGCGCTTCATCGAGTTGCCGGTGACCGACAGCGCGCCGAGCGTCATGCCGTGGAACGCGTTGGTGAAGTTGATGATCGATTCGCGACCGGTGACCTTACGGGCCAGCTTGAGAGCGGCTTCGACGGTGTTGGTGCCGGTCGGGCCGGGGAACTGGACCTTGTAGTCGAGTCCACGCGGCTTCAGGATCACACGCTCGAACGTCTCGAGCAGATCGCGCTTGGCGGTGGTCATCATGTCGAGGCCGTGAGTGATCCCGTCCTTCATGATGTAGTCCACCAGGGCGGACTTCAGGATCGGATTGTTGTGGCCGTAGTTCAGGGCCCCGGCACCGGCGAAGAAGTCCAGGTAGTCCTTGCCGTCTTCGCTCCGCAACCAGGAGCCGGACGCCGTGTCGAATACTGCGGGCCACCCACGGCTGTAACTGCGGACCTCGGATTCGAGGCTCTCGAAGATATCGTTACCAGCGTGGGTGCCGGGCTTGTCTTCCAGGATGGTCATTTTCTCTGGTCCTCCTGTGATGAATTTCGATGACGAACGTGGCTCGGGAATTATCCGTAATGCCTGATCAGTCGCCGATCGTGTAAAGATCTTCCGCCAGGTGTGAATCGGGAAAATCATCGGGAGCGAACAAATCGGTTCGCGTGATATGAGTGCCACGGCGTCGTGCCAGGGCGGTGAACATGGCGATCGAGGCCGCGTTGTCGGGGCTCACGGTGGTTTCCAACCGGGTCACACCGGACGGGCGGAGTCGATCGAGAAGGGAGTCGAGCATGCGCCCGGCGACTCCGCGACCACGCTGATCTGCGTCGACAGCAACCTGCCACACGAACAGCGTCTGGGGGGAATCCTGCCTGCGGTAGCCGGTGATGAATCCGACCGGACGATCGGTCTCGTCGGTTGCGACCACCGACGTGTCGGCGAAGTCGCGACACCACAGCACATACGCATAACCGGAATTGACGTCGAGCACCTCGGAATCGCGGGCAATCTGCCACAAACGCTTTCCGTCGGAGATCTGCAGACTCCGAAAACTCAATTCAGCCGGTTCAGTCGTTGGGGTACTACTCTCCATAACGGGCTTCATAAGTAGTTCGAACTTAACAAGAGTCCGGATCGAAATCACCCCATTGGTCCGAATCGGCGGTGAATAACCCGGGCTCTGTGCAGGTGAGGCGCCGATTGTGAGGCCGGTCACAATTGTGTATCGACCGGCGCTCCTCGAGCGATTACTTCGGGCTCGCCAGCGCGAAGGGGAGCACCCCCTCGGCTCCCGCCGCGGTGAGATGTCGTGCCGCCATCGTCAAGGTCCACCCGGTGTCGGTGACGGCGTCGACGAGGAGTACCGGTCCGTGATGCCCGTCGAGATCCACCGGCTCCCACGCGTCGACCAACGCGGCGATCCGGTACGCAGAATTCGCAGCGATCACCGCCGGCGCACCGGGGCGCCGCCGCAGGACACCCAGGTTCTGCAGGCGACCGAGTCGAGCGAGTTGCTCGGCGAGCGATTCCACCAGTATCGGATGGTCGGGTGAGTCGAGCGCCATCACCGCGCTCGGGCGTTCGGCCCAGTCCCACGCCGCCAGCACCGCCACTGCGGCCTTCACGACGGACTCGGGTGCCTCGGCATCGGGACCGTCCAGCAGCGAGCGCAGCCGCGGGCCCCACCCGAGATCGGACAACCGACCGAGCACACGGCCGGGCTCCGGCCCGTCGGTGATCTTCCCGGACAACTTCACGCCAAGAGTCGCCATTCCGGTGGGCCATTGCTTGCGGGGCGGCAGATCGACACCCGGACGCTCGAGTCGGGTGCGGGTGCGCTGCACCTCCTCGTCGTCGACACCGGCATCCCAGCGGACTCCGGTGCAGTTGTCGCACCGACCGCACCCGGGCATGTCCGGACTGGATTCGGGATCGTCCAACTGGCGCCGTAGGAAGACCATGCGGCAACCCGCGGTCCGCTCGTACTCGAGCATCGCCTCCTGCTCGGTCGTGCGCGCCACTTCGAGGCGGGCATAGCGCTCGGCGTCGTACTCCCACGGCTGCCCGGTCGCGATCCAGCCGCCCTTGACGCGGCGCACCGCCCCGTCGACATCGAGGACCTTGAGCACCATCTCGAGTCTGGACCTGTTGAGGTCGACACGGGGCTCGAGGGCCTGCGTGGACAACGGACGTTCATGATCCAGCGCGCCGATCACGCGGCGAACCAGCGACTCCTCCGGGAACGCGACCGACGCGAACCACTTCCAGATCTGCCGGTCTTCACTGCCGGGCAGGAGGATCACCTCGGCGCGGTCGGTGGATCGACCCGCGCGCCCGACCTGCTGGTAATACGAGATCGGCGACGACGGGGCCCCGAGGTGCACCACGAACCCGAGGTCCGGCTTGTCGAAGCCCATCCCGAGCGCAGAGGTCGCCACCAGTGCCTTGACACGGTTCGCGAGGAGATCGGCCTCGAGTTGTTCACGCTCGGCGGTATCGGTCTGCCCGGTGTACGCGGCCACCGCGTGACCATGGTCGGCCAGCAGCGACGCCAGGTCGCGTGCCGCGGACACCGTCAGTGCGTAGACGATTCCCGAGCCGGGAAGTTCGTGCAGATGCTGCGCAAGCCATGCGGCACGTCGTGCAGGCTCGTCGATCTGCACCACCGACAGGTGCAGCGACGGACGGTCGAGCCCGCCTCGCAGGACCAGTGTGTCGTCGGTTCCCGCGCCGACGCCGAGTTGGGCCGCGACGTCGGCGACCACGCGGTCGTTCGCGGTCGCCGTGGTCGCCAACACGGGGATGCCCTCACCGAGTTCGGCGACGAGCGTGCGGATGCGCCGGTAGTCGGGCCGGAAATCATGACCCCAGTCGGATACGCAGTGCGCCTCGTCGACCACCACTAGACCGGCGTCGCGTGCCAGCGACGGCAGAACCTGATCGCGGAAGTCCGGGTTGTTGAGCCGCTCGGGGCTGACGAGCAGAACATCGATCTGTCCGTCGGCGATGCGCTGATGGATGCCGTCCCACTCGGTCACATTCCCGGAGTTGATCGTCGCGGCGTGAACGCCTGCGCGTTCGGCGGCCTCCACCTGGTTGCGCATCAACGCGAGGAGGGGGGACACGATCACGGTGGGCCCGTGCCCGTGAGCACGGAGAAGTTTGGCGGAGATGAAGTACACCGCGGATTTACCCCAGCCCGTGCGCTGCACCACCAGGGCACGACGACGATGCACCACGAGCGCTTCGATCGCCGTCCATTGGTCGTCGCGGAGTGTTGCGGCCGGCCCGGCCAACTCTCGGAGCAGTCGTTCGGCATCGTCGCGCAGATCGGTTGTCGGGGTGCTCATGTGCCCCATCGTGCACGACAACTCCGACGTCCACCCGTTGCTCAGTAGTCGTCGCGGCGGCCTACTCTCTGTACGTTACGGTGGTTTCTGTTCTGCGGGCATGGGTAGCGTGAGGGACAGATTGTTACCGCCGCTAAACTGCCCGCATGTCGATCAGCGCTGCCTCCGCTCCCCCGATCTCGAATTCGACTCGGATCAGGAACCGGGATTTTCTCGACAAGGTCGTCTCCGCGGAAGAGGCAGTCCGGTACATCCACCCCGGCGACACCGTTGCGATCAGTGGTTTTGCCAGTGCCGGTACCCCGAAAGCTGTTACCCCCGCCCTCGCTGAGCGAATTCGCCGTGCTCGTGCCGCCGGCGATGACTTCGCCATCGACCTGCTCACCGGTGCCTCGGTGTCGGCCGAGACCGAGCGTCTGCTCGCCGAGACCGATGGGGTCGCGCTACGGATGCCTTACCAGTCCGAGGCCACCGCGCGTGCCTGCATCAATGCAGGACGGATGGACTACGTCGACATTCACCTGTCGCACGTCGCACAGCAGGTCTGGGAGGGCTACTACGGCAGGATCGACGTCGCGGTGGTGGAGATCGCCGGTATCACCGAATCGGGTGAGTTGATCGCGGCGACATCCGTCGGCAACAGCAAGACCTGGCTCGACATGGCCGAGCGGATCGTACTCGAGGTCAACTCCTGGATCCCGGAAGGACTCGCGGGCTGCCACGACATCTACTACGGCACCGCGCTGCCACCGCACCGCACACCGATCCTTCTCACCGGCGTGGACGACCGGATCGGGCAGCCTCACTTCGTGGTCGACCCCGAGCGCGTCGTCGCGGTGGTGGAAACCCACGCACCCGACAGTCCGAGCAAGCTGACCCCGCAGGACGCCACCAGCGAGGCGATCGCGATCCACGTCCTGGATTTCTTCGGCCACGAGGTGGCGGCCGGCCGCCTGCCTGCCGACACCCTGCTTCCCCTGCAGGCCGGGATCGGCAATGTCGCCAACGCGGTCCTCGCCGGCCTGTCCCGCGGCCCGTACCAGGGACTGACCTGCTACTCCGAGGTCATCCAGGACGGCATGCTGCAGCTGATCGAGGACGGCACGGTGCGATTCGCCTCCGCGACCGCGTTGGCGCTGTCGGAGAGCGGGCTCGACAAATTGGTCAACAACATCGATTTCTACCGCGAACGCATTCTGCTTCGGCCCCAGGAGATCAGTAACCATCCGGAAATCGTGCGGCGACTCGGCATCATCGGCATGAACGGAATGCTCGAGGCCGACATCTACGGCAACGTCAACTCCACCCATGTGATGGGCACGCGGATCATGAACGGGATCGGCGGTTCCGGTGACTTCGCCCGCAACGGCTACCTGTCGATGTTCCTCAGTCCGTCCACCGCCCGCAACGGCGCCATCTCCTCGATCGTGCCGATGGTGCCCCATGTGGACCACACCGAGCACGACGTGCAGGTGCTGGTCACCGAGCAGGGCCTTGCAGACCTGCGAGGTCTTTCGCCGCGCCGACGTTCACGGGTGGTCATCGAGAAATGTGCACATCCCGACTACCGCGCGGAGCTGACCGACTACGTCGACCGTGCCGAAGCCGCCGAGGGCACGGGGCACACACCGCACCTACTCGGAGAGGCCTTCGGATTCCATCAGCGGTTCGAGCAGACCGGATCCATGCACGCGCGGTGAGTGAGACGACTCAAGGACCTTCCACCGGAGCCGGGTCGATCTCCTGCTGCGGCAGGACATCGGCCACCGCCGCCGAGATCTCTTGCAGAGGCGTCGGACCCGAGCCGTTCGGGACGGTCAGCGCGACATAGACCGGACGGTCCACGACATACCACGTGCTGGCATCGATACCCTGCTCGGCGCCCGAGACCTCGAACCACTGCACCCCGTCGATGATCTGCAACGCAGCGGCCTGATCGAACTCGGCGGGCCGTTCGAGACCGCACCGCACGACCACCTCGGAGGCATCGGCGGCCTGCCATGCTGCCGCACCGACCGGTGCGGGGTCTGCCAGCTCTGCCCGGGCGAAGTCGCCGATGTCCTGGGGAAGTGCGGCGAGCAGATCGGTGCACGCGCTCGATTCCGCTTCGGGCGCGGGGACCGGTCCCAGCCCCACCGGGCTCGTCACGGGATTACGCGACACCATGACGGCTGCCACGACGATGCCCGTGAGCAGTGCAATGGGAAGCGCGACCGCCGTCGCGATCACCGCGGGGCTACGACGGGGCTCCTCAGCGGCGGTCTCGGTGGCATCCGCCGCAGTCGGATCGGGGTCGGGCGCAGAGTTGTCGTTCATCGTCTTCCCGGAATCGGAGAGTGAGCGGGTAGGAAGGTAGCGTTTGACGACGCTAGCAGGGTGCGCACTCCGCCCGACCACAGCCGATCGAGAAAGAGGCGCCAATCACCGTGTCGAATCCGATCGGTTCGTCCAGCAGCTCCGAGCGGGAACTCACCGTCGCCGAGGTGGGGGAGTTCCCCACGATCGCCCGCGCGGCCTCCGGTCGGCGACAGCCCACCACGACGCTGGTGGGCCCCGGTCACGACGCCGCCATCGTGGCGGCGGCGGACGGCCGGGTCGCGGTCTCCACCGACATACTCGTCGAAGGCCGCCATTTCCGGCTCGACTGGTCGTCACCGTACGACGTCGGGCGCAAGGCCGTGGCGCAGAACGGTGCGGACGTCGCCGCGATGGGAGCGCGACCCATCGCATTCCTCGTGGGGCTCGGCTGCCCGCCCGACACTCCGGTGTCGGTGCTCGACGGGATCTCCGCGGGTATCGGTGAAGCCGCCGAAGCGATCGGTGCCGGCGTAGTCGGGGGAGACCTCGTCCAGGCCGATCAGGTGATCGTGGCCGTCACCGTGCTCGGTGATCTGCAGGGGCGCGCACCGCTGCTGCGTTCGGAGGCGCGCGCAGGCGACATCGTCGCGCTCGCCGGTAGCACCGGAGCGTCCGCGGCGGGACTGGCCCTGCTCGAGGCCGAACACACCGGATTCACTGATCTCGTCGACGCCCACCGGGTTCCGTCACCGCCTTACGAGGCCGGGGTAGGGGCCGTGCTCGCCGGGGCTCATGCAGGTACCGACATCTCCGACGGGCTACTCGCCGACCTCGGGCACATCGCGGTCGCGTCGGCCGTCGCGATCACCGTGGAACAGCACACCGTCGAACCCGGACCACGCCTGACGGCCGCGGCGGAGGAACTCGGAGCCGACCCGTGGGGCTGGGTGCTCACGGGAGGCGAGGATCATGCCCTCGCCGCATGCTTTCCGCCCGAAGTGGAGTTGCCGGACGGGTGGCGACGAATCGGCCGCGTGCACGACGGCAGCGGTGTGACCGTCGACGGCCGGACCCGGGAGTCACCGGGTGGGTGGGAGAGTTTCGGGTCGGCAACCTCGAGATAGGTTTTCGGCATGGCTGTTTACGCGCTCGGCGACCGCACTCCCGACATCCACCCCACCGCCTACGTGCACCCCGACGCGGTGGTCATCGGCAACGTCACCCTCGGCGCTCACGCTTCCGTGTGGCCGACCGCGGTCCTGCGGGCCGACTACGGCCGGATCGTCATCGGCGAGGAAACGAACATCCAGGACGGCACGATCATCCACTGCACCGCGATCGACGACACGATCCTCGGCGCGCGGTGCGTGATCGGCCACAACACCCACATCGAGGGCGCCACGATCGGTGACGGCGCGCTGATCGGGTCGGGTTCGCTCGTGCTCAACGGATCCACGATCGGTGAGGGCGCCCAGGTTGCGGCCGGCGCCCTGATCCCGCCGCGCTTCGAGCTCCCGGCGCGCCGGATGGCGATGGGGATCCCCGCGAAGATCCGTGACGGATTCGAGTTGCCCGAGGGCCACTTCGACGCGAACGCGAAGATGTACGCCGCGAACGCCGACTACTACCGCACGGCGCTGCGTCGTATCGAGTGATCGGGTCGTATCGACTGATCGGGTCGCAGCGATCGGCCCCGAACCGTATCGACAGGCAGACAGATCGACCGAGGAGTTCCTGACGTGAGCGAACAGACAACCGAGCGGGAAGCGAAGCCGTTGTCGGAGATCGTCGACCCGGGCTGGGCGGAAGCCCTCGCGCCCGTCGCCGGCGACATCACCGAGATGGGCACGTTCCTGAGGGCGGAGATCGCAGCCGGACGCAGGTACCTACCCTCCGGCGACCACGTCCTTCGTGCGTTCACCCACCCGTTCGACCGCGTGCGGGTGCTGATCGTCGGCCAGGACCCGTACCCGACGCCCGGCCACGCGGTCGGACTGAGCTTCTCCGTCGCACCGGACGTGCGGCCCATCCCGCGCAGTCTCGCCAACATCTACCGCGAGTACGGCGAAGACCTCGGATTGCCGCAACCCACCAACGGCGATCTGACACCCTGGTCGGAACAGGGCGTGCTGCTGCTCAACAGGGTGCTCACCGTGCAACCGGGAGAACCGGCATCACATCGGCGCAAAGGGTGGGAGGGTGTCACCGAACAGGCGATCCGCGCGCTCGTCGCGCGAGAGACCCCGCTCGTCGCGATTCTGTGGGGTCGCGACGCGGCCACCCTTCGCCCCATGCTCGGCGGTGTCCCTACTGTCGAGTCTGCGCATCCATCGCCGCTGTCGGCGTCGCGCGGATTCTTCGGATCGAAGCCGTTCAGTCGCGCGAACGCGTTGCTGATAGAGCAGGGTGGCGAGCCGGTGGACTGGCGTCTGCCGTAGCGGAGCGGCTCGCGACAGCCCAGCGGCTCGCGACCATCACTGCTGTTCGGCGTTGGCGCCCAGCGACCAGTCGGGGCGACGCTTCTCGACGAACGCGTCCACACCTTCGACACCGGTCGGGGTGGTTGCTGCGGCGGAGATCGATGCAGCCTCGGCATCCAGCTGTTCGGACAATGACCGATGCACGGAATCGTTCACCAGACGGTGGATACCCGCGTAGGCCGCGGTCGGACCGTGCGCCAGGGTGCGTGCGATCCGGAGGGCCTCGCCCTGGATCTCGTCGTCGCCGACGATCCGGCTGAGCAATCCGAGCCGGACTCCTTCCTCAGCGCTGATCACAGCGTCGGTGAGGATGAGTTCGCGCGCACGGGCGAGTCCTACGACGCGCGGCAGAGTCCACGACATGCCGCCGTCCGGGGTGAATCCGATCGACGGGTAGGCGGCCCGCAGCTTGGTTGCGGGACCTGCGAACGCGATATCGGCGTGCAGCACGATGCTCATGCCGGCACCGGCCGCCCAGCCGTGCACCGCGGCGACGACGGGCACCGCGATCGCGTCGAGCGCGCGAACGAAGTCGTGGAAGAGGTTCGCGATGTCGAACAGGTGGGCGCTGCGGTCTTCGGCCGCGGCGAAGCCACGGACGTTTCCACCCGCGCAGAAGTTTGCGCCCTCGCCGACCAGCAGGACAGCGCCGATCTCGGGGCCGGCCGAACGCAGGGCTGCGATGCCCTGCCTCATACCTTCGGGGGACAACGACGTGCCGTGTTCGGCGGTGGCCACGGCGATCCGCAGCACACCGTCCTCCACGCGTACGAGGGACTGTAGGTTTTCGGTCACCGTCGCACCATATCGGTACTGGCGGCCGAACGATCAAGGCCCCCGGTGCATTACGCACCGGGGGCCTTGATTACAACTCAACCGGGATCAGCCGCGAGCGACCTTTCCTGCCTTCAGGCAGGAGGTGCACACGTTCATCTTGCGGGTGTTGCCCGGTGCAACCTGAGCGCGGACGCTCTGGATGTTCGGGTTCCAGCGACGGTTGGTACGCCGGTGCGAGTGCGAGACCGACTTCCCGAAGCCGGGGCCCTTGGCGCATACGTCGCAGACGGCAGCCATGTCGCGAACTCCTTGTGTCTAGTGGATATCTTCTGTCTGTGCGGCCACAGACACGGGGATCGTCGTCACCCGTGTCAGGCAACCGGACCAGCTTAACCATCCGGACTGCGTAAGACCAAACCGGACACGTGATCGCGGCGCAGCTAGGCTTTCCACGAGTGTACGAGTGCGCAGGAAAAGGGGTTGATCGGGTGCTCGAGGTCGGTGAGGGCGTCGACGGTCGAGCGTTGCGTCGGTGGGTCGAGCTGGGGCTGGATACTCTCGGCGAACGCTGCCACGAGATCAACACCCTCAACGTCTTCCCGGTCCCAGACGGAGACACCGGCACCAACCTCCTCGCGACCCTGCGTGCCGCCGCCGATGAACTCGGCGGACCCGTCGACGGTGCGCTCTCGGTAGGAGCGGTCGCCGAAGCGCTGGCCCGCGGCGCGTTCGTCGGAGCGCGCGGCAACTCCGGGGTCATCCTCGCGCAGGGGCTCCGCGGCGTCGCGGACTCGATCGCGGGGCTGAACACCGTCGACGGCCGCGACTTCGCCCGCGCTCTGGACCGCGCCGCCACCACCGTCACCGGTGCGCTGAGCACCCCCACGGAGGGCACGGTCGTCACCGTGCTGCGCGCGGCCGCGGGCGGAGCGGGACGCGCTGTGGTCGACACGAAGTCATTGCAGATCGCCGTCTGGGCTGCCGCGGATGCCGCGGCGACGGCCCTCGAGGACACGACCGAACAGCTCGATGTTCTCGCCGCGGCCGGAGTCGTCGATGCAGGCGGTCTCGGTCTGCTGATCTTGCTCGACTGCCTCGTCGAAATCGTGTCGGGGCAGCGTCCCGACCGTCGTCTGCGCCTCACCAGCACCCCCGTCACGGACGCCGGGGGTCGCGACATCGCGGACCACGCCGTCGTCGAACACGACGGCGTGTCGCAGGACTACGAGGTCATGTACATCGTCGACGGATCCGATCGCGCGCGGATCGGAATGCTCCGAGCCCGGCTCGGCGAACTGGGCGATTCGGTCGCGATCGTGAGTGACGGCTCTGCCGGGTGGTCGGTCCACGTGCATTGCTGCGACCCCGGTGCCGCGGTCGAGGCGGGAATCGCGGCGGGCAGACTGCGACGCATTGCCATCACAGGCTTTGCGCTGGAAGCACACCGTGCGGGGTCGTGTGACCGGAGCGCTCCGGTTCAGCGGATCCCGGTGCCGGGTTCCGGCCGCGCGGTCCTTGCGATCGTGTCGGGCGATGGCGCCGCGGCATTGTTCGACGCCGAGGGAGCCACCGTTCTCTCGGAAGAGACAGCGGCCGACCCCCGCCTGCTGCTCGACGCGATCCGGTCGTTGCCGAGCGCGGACGTCCTCGTCCTCCCCAACGGCTGGGTGCCCGAGCAGCACATCGTCGCGGTGGGAGCCCAGGCCAGAGACGGATACCGGGAGGTGATGTTTCTTCCGAGTTCCTCGATGATCCAGGGACTGGCGTCCCTCGCCGTGCACGACCCGGGGCGCGCGACCGTCGATGACGCGTTCGCGATGTCGGAAGCAGCCGCGGCCACCCGTTGGGGGTCGCTGCGATATGCGACCGAACGTGCCTTGACCTGGGTCGGAACGTGCGAGCCGGGCGACAGTCTCGGGCTCGCCGGTCGAGATGTCGTAGTCATCGAGCATGATCTTGTGGCAGCGGGTGTGTCGCTGCTCGACAAGATCCTCGCTGCGGGCGGTGAGCTCGTGACGATGCTCGTCGGCGACGGCGCGCCCGACGGTCTCGCCGAACAACTGACCCGCTACCTCGACGACCACCACCCCGAACTCGAGGTCGTGGTGTACCAGGGGGGCCAGCGCAGCGACCTGCTGCAGCTCGGCGTCGAGTAGCCGGTGACCTCGGAGGGTCACCGCACGGAACGGAAGGGACGGCAGTGGCGACACTCGCGGACCGCCTCGATCATCTCCTCGGCCGGAAGACCGCCGACAAGTTGTCCGAGGCGTTCGGGATGACCACGGTGGAAGACCTGTTGCGGCACTACCCGCACCGCTACGCCACCCAGGGCGCCGAACTGGGCGACACCCAGCCGGTCGAGGGCGAACACGTGACGATCATCGCCCGTGTGGAGAAGGCCGACGAGGTCAGGATGAAGAGCAGGCCCGGTACACGGCTGGCTGTGGTGCTCGTGTCCGACCGGCACAAGATCGATGTCACCTTCTTCAACCCGCACAAGGTCAAATACAACATCAAGCCCGGTGTGCGCGGCATGTTCTCGGGCACCGTCAAATACTTTCGCGACAAGTGGAGCCTGGCGCATCCGAGCTATGTGATCCTGCCCGAACCACGCGAGCCCGAAGTCGGCGGCGCCGCGCCCGCATCGGTGCGGGTTCGTGGAGCCGGTGCGTTGGCGGGATTGGCACGCAGCGCACAGGGCGGCGACGGCATCGACATGTCGATCTTCGATCGGGCACTGATCCCGATGTATCCCGCCACCCGCGATGTGGAGTCGTGGACCGTGATGCGGTGTGTCCGGCAGGTGCTCGATCAGCTCGACTCCGTCGATGATCCGCTCCCGGACGGGGTGCGCGGCGAACACTCCCTGATCGGACTCGACGAGGCGCTGCGCACCATCCACCTGCCCGATTCCAAAGACGACGTCACCCGAGCGCGGGAACGGTTGCGGTTCGACGAGGCCGCCGCCGTGCAGCTGGTGATGGCCCGTCGGCGCCACGACGTCGAGGTGCGCAGCGCACCGAAGTGTCCGCGCAGGCCGGATGCGCTCGCGGACGAGTTCGATCGCCGGTTGCCGTTCGAGCTGACCGAAGGACAGCTGTCGGTGGCCGAGGAGATCTCCGCGGATCTGTCGCAGGACCACCCGATGAACCGGCTGCTGCAGGGCGAGGTGGGTTCCGGCAAGACGATCGTCGCGTTGCGGGCGATGCTGCAGGTGATCGATTCCGGTCACCAGTGTGTACTGCTCGCGCCCACCGAAGTTCTCGCAGCGCAGCACGCACGCTCACTCACCGCGATGCTCGGCGACCTCGCCGCTGCAGGGGAGCTCGGCGCCCACGCGCTCGCCACCCGAATCACGCTCCTGACCGGCTCCATGAAGACAGCGCAGAAGCGGCAGGCGCTGAACGAGGCGATCACCGGCGACGCGGGCATCGTCATCGGCACCCACGCTCTCATCGAAGACAACGTCGACTTCTTCGACCTCGGACTGGTCGTGATCGACGAGCAGCACCGATTCGGTGTCGAGCAACGCGACAAGTTGCGTTCCCGCGGCCGCGACGGCGCGGCCCCGCACGTCCTGGTGATGACCGCGACACCGATCCCGCGGACCATCGCGATGACGGTGCTCGGAGATCTCGAAGTGTCGACCCTGCGTGAGTTGCCGAGGGGGCGTTCCCCGATCGTCAGTCGTGTGGTGCCGGCGAAAGTTCATCCGACGTGGGTCGATCGGGCATGGGAACGCATCCGTGAAGAGGTCGCGGAAGGACGTCAGGCGTATGTCGTGTGCTCGCGGATCGGCGACGGAGATGCCGACGACGACGCTGCCTTCGACCCTGCCGCCTTCGAACTCCTCGACGAGACCGCCACCGGGAAGAAGGGCAAGCAGAAGCCGCCCGACACCAAATCGGTGCTGCAGCAGTTCGACGAACTGACCAGCGGTCCGCTGGCCGGCTTGAGTGTCGGATTGCTGCACGGGCGGCTCCCCGGTGACGAGAAGGACACGGCGATGCGCGACTTCGGGTCGGGCGCGATCGACGTGCTGGTGTGCACCACGGTCGTCGAGGTCGGCGTCGACGTACCGAATGCGACGGTGATGGTCATCGTCGATGCCGACCGGTTCGGTGTCAGCCAGCTGCATCAGCTTCGTGGCCGTGTCGGGCGAGGCGGTCATCAGGGCCTGTGTCTGCTCATCACCGACACCAAACCCGGAAGTCCGACGATGGCCAGACTCGAGGCGGTTGCAGGCACGACCGACGGCTTCGAACTCGCCCAGCTCGATCTGCAGCTGCGTCGTGAAGGAGACGTTCTCGGCGTCGCCCAGTCCGGAACGGTGTCGACCCTGCGCCTGTTGTCGCTCGTCGACGATGTCGAGGTGATCGCCGCCGCTCAGCGGTTCGCCCGGGAGATCACGGACGAAGATCCGGAGCTGAAGCACCACCCGGGCCTCGCGAGCATGGTGGACGCTGCGCTCGATACCAGCAAGACCGAGTTTCTCGAGAAATCCTGATCGAGGACGCGGGGGCCGTCGGTCGCGCAGTGTCTCGGACCGTGGACTGTCGGTTACAGAAAAGCGGTCTCCGCGGACCGGCACAAGCCCTCGATGTTCATTCGGAGGTAGCACGCCCGGCGTGTTCTGTTACGGCTCTGGGACTCTGCAGATTGCCGCGATGTTTCCTCAGCGACGACTGCATCGTTACAGTCCCGCATCAACGCGGGATTGTCTCGAGATGTGGAATCCCGGAGGAGGAAGTGCTGTTCGGGCGCGGTACCGTCGTGCAATGTTCTCCAAAGTGCTTGTCGCCAATCGAGGCGAGATCGCAATCCGCGCCTTTCGCGCTGCCTACGAACTGGGTGCAGAAACGGTCGCGGTGTTTCCGTACGAAGACCGCAAGTCCCTGCATCGCCTGAAGGCCGACGAGGCGTACCAGATCGGCGAGGAAGGCCACCCCGTGCGGGCATACCTTTCGGTCGACGAGATCGTCAGTGCAGCCGCGTCGGTGGGCGCCGACGCGGTCTACCCCGGCTACGGCTTCCTGTCCGAGAACCCGGACCTCGCCGCGGCATGCGATCGGGCGGGCATCACCTTCGTCGGACCGTCCACCGAGATCCTCGAACTGACCGGCAACAAGGCGCGTGCGATCGCGGCGGCGAAGGCGGCGGGCCTGCCGGTGCTGGCATCGTCGGAGCCGTCTGCGGATATCGACGCGCTCGTCGCGGCCTCGGAGACGATGACATTCCCGGTGTTCGTCAAGGCCGTGGCGGGTGGCGGTGGACGCGGTATGCGACGTGTCGCCGAGCCCGCGCAGCTGCGCGAATCGATCGAGGCGGCGTCCCGCGAGGCCGACGCGGCATTCGGTGATCCGACCGTCTTCCTCGAGCAGGCCGTGGTCAACCCTCGCCACATCGAGGTGCAGATCCTGGCCGACAAGCACGGCAACGTCATCCACCTCTACGAGCGGGACTGCTCGGTGCAGCGCCGCCATCAGAAGGTCATCGAGCTTGCACCGGCCCCCAACCTGGACCCGGAACTCCGCGACCGGATCTGCGCGGACGCCGTCGCGTTCGCCGAGCAGATCGGCTACCAGTGCGCGGGAACGGTCGAGTTCCTCCTCGACGAGCGCGGCAAGCACGTCTTCATCGAGATGAACCCGCGCATCCAGGTCGAGCACACGGTGACCGAGGAGATCACCGATGTGGATCTGGTGCAGGCGCAGCTGAGGATCGCCTCGGGCGAGAGCTTGGCCGACCTCGGTCTGAGCCAGGACGCGATCCGCATCCACGGTGCGGCACTGCAGTGCCGCATCACCACGGAGGATCCGGCCAACGGTTTCCGTCCGGACACCGGCCGCATCACCGGCTACCGCACCCCGGGGGGTGCAGGTATCCGTCTCGACGGAGGCACCTCGGTCGGCGCGGAGATCTCGGCGCACTTCGACTCGATGCTGGTCAAACTCACGTGCCGCGGCCGCGACCTCGAGGCCGCCGTCGCCCGCGCCCGTCGCGCGGTGACCGAGTTCCGCATCCGAGGTGTGGCGACGAACATCCCGTTCCTCCAGGCCGTCCTCGACGACGAGGATTTCCGCGCGGGTCGCGTGACGACCTCGTTCATCGAAGAGCGCCCGCATCTGCTGACGCAGCGACGCTCGGCCGACCGTGGCACGAAGATTCTCGAATACCTCGCCGACGTCACGGTCAACAAGCCGCACGGCGAGCGGGTCGCGACGGTGTACCCGCACGACAAGCTCCCTGCGATCGACCTGTCGGCGCCCCCTGCGCCCGGGTCGCGGCAGCGCCTGCTCGAACTAGGCCCCGAAGGTTTCGCGCGGGCGCTGCGCGAACAGAAGGGCGTCGGCGTCACCGACACCACCTTCCGCGACGCACATCAGTCGCTGCTCGCGACTCGCGTGCGCAGCAAGGACCTGCTCACGGTGGCCGGTCACGTCGCTCGCATGACCCCCGAACTGCTCTCGATCGAGGCGTGGGGCGGCGCGACCTACGATGTGGCGCTTCGCTTCCTGCACGAGGACCCCTGGGAGCGGCTCGCGGCGCTGCGTGAGGCGATCCCCAACATCAACCTGCAGATGTTGCTGCGCGGCCGAAACACCGTCGGATACACCCCGTATCCGGAGGCCGTGACGCGCGCGTTCGTGCAGGAGGCCGCCGACACCGGCATCGACATCTTCCGCATCTTCGATGCGCTCAACAACGTCGACCAGATGCGTCCGGCGATCGACGCGGTGCGCGAGACGGGCACCACGCTCGCCGAGGTCGCACTGTCGTACACCGGCGACCTGTCGAATCCGAACGAGACGCTCTACACGCTCGACTACTACCTGAAGCTGGCCGAGCAGATCGTCGACGCCGGCGCGCACATCATCGCGATCAAGGACATGGCGGGTCTGCTCCGTGCTCCCGCCGCGGCCACTCTGGTCAAGGCGCTGCGCAGCAACTTCGATCTGCCGGTGCACGTGCATACCCACGACACTCCGGGCGGTCAGCTCGCGACCTACGTCGCGGCCTGGCACGCCGGTGCCGACGCAGTCGACGGCGCCTCTGCGGCGCTCGCGGGCACCACGAGCCAGCCGGCATTGTCGGCGATCGTCGCGGCAGCGGCGCACAGCGAATTCGACACCGGCCTCGATCTGCAGGCCGTGTGCGACCTCGAGCCGTACTGGGAGGCACTGCGCCGCGTGTACGCACCGTTCGAGTCGGGCCTGCCCGCGCCGACCGGCCGCGTCTACACGCACGAGATCCCCGGTGGACAGCTGTCGAACCTCCGTCAGCAGGCCATCGCGCTCGGTCTCGGAGATCGGTTCGAGGATGTCGAGGCCGCCTACGCCGGCGCCGACCGACTGCTGGGTCGCCTGATCAAGGTGACGCCGTCGTCGAAGGTGGTCGGTGACCTCGCTCTGCACCTGGTGGGTGCGGGCGTATCGGTCGAGGACTTCGCGGCCGAGCCCGGCAAGTTCGACATCCCGGATTCGGTCATCGGGTTCCTGCGCGGCGACCTCGGAACACCGGCCGGTGGCTGGCCGGAGCCGTTCCGTTCGAAGGCGCTCTCCGGGCGTGGCGAACCGAAGCCCGAAACGCCGTTGACGGACGAGGAGGAGAAGGGCCTGGCAGGGTCGTCGAACGAGCGTCGCCGCACCCTCAACCGGCTGCTGTTCGCCGGACCGGCCCGCGAGTTCGAGCAGCACCGCGAGCAGTACGGCGACACCACCGAGTTGTCGGCGAACCAGTTCTTCTACGGACTGCGGCACGGCGAGGAACACCGCGTCAAGCTCGGCAAGGGCGTCGAACTGCTCATCGGGCTCGAAGCGATCTCCGACGCCGACGCCCGCGGTTTCCGCACCGTGATGTGCCTGCTCAACGGGCAGCTTCGCCCGGTGTCGGTGCGTGACCGGTCGATCGCCAGCGAGGTCCCCGTGGCGGAGAAGGCAGACCGCAACGATCCGGGTCATGTCGCGGCTCCGTTCGCGGGCACGGTCACGCTCGTCGTCTCCGAGGGCGACAAGGTCGCGGCCGGGGACACGGTTGCCACGATCGAGGCGATGAAGATGGAAGCGGCGATCACGGCGCCCCGCGGCGGGCTGATCACCCGCATCGCCGCCGGACCCGTCCAGCAGGTTGAAGGTGGAGATCTGCTCGTGGTCGTGGCGACGGAGGCCGGCGCCGAGTGACACGTATCGTCGCCGGTCGAGCCGGGGGGCGGCGCCTGACGGTGCCGCCCCGCGGTACTCGCCCGACATCCGAGCGGGTGCGCGAGGCACTGTTCAGTTCGCTCGATGCACGGATGGATCTCGACGGGGCAGTCGTGCTGGACCTCTACGCGGGGTCCGGCGCGCTCGGCCTCGAAGCACTGTCCCGAGGGGCGTCGCACGCGATGCTCGTCGAATCCGATGCGAAGGCGTCCGCGGTGATCCGCGACAACATCACCGTCATGGGGCTGCCCGGTGCGGTGCTGCGCTCCGCGCCGGTCGCCGCTGTCCTGGCAGCGGGTGCCGACCGCGAATACGACATCGTCTTCGCGGATCCTCCGTACGCGATCGCGGAGGACGCGGTGGCCGAGGTGCTCACCGCGCTGGTGGATCACGGTTGGGTGGGGGAGGGCTCGATCGTCGTGCTCGAACGCTCCACACGGGCGCCGGAAACCACGTGGCCCACGGGTTTCGAGGTCGGCCGGATCCGGAAGTACGGCGAGACACGAGTGGAGATCGCCGCCTGTTACGGTGCTGACTCATGAGCCGCGCGGTATGCCCAGGATCCTTCGACCCGGTCACCAACGGACACCTCGACGTCATCGCCAGAACCGCGGTGCAATTCGACGAGGTCGTGGTCACCATCGTGATCAACCCCAACAAGCAGGGCATGTTCACAGTGCCCGAGCGCCTCGAGATGCTCTCCGAAGCCACCTCACACCTCGGTAACGTGCGCGTCGACTCGTGGCAGGGGCTGCTGGTCGACTACGCGACGGCGAACGGGATCTCCGCGATCGTCAAGGGGCTGCGCGGTGCCAACGACTTCGACTACGAGCTGCAGATGGCGCAGATGAACCACAAGCTCACCGGTGTCGACACCCTGTTCGTGGCCACCAACCCGGTCTACAGCTACCTGTCGAGTTCGCTCGTCAAGGAGGTCGCCACCTACGGCGGCGACGTCTCCGACATGTTGCCCGACGCGGTGCACAAGCGACTCCTTGCGCGCATCGCCGAGCGGGCCGTAGGCAAGTAGCTCCCTTCACGCCACCGAACCGTGATCCGACACACCGGCGCATGGACCGGAGTCGGAGCCGAAGCTGCGGCAGACTGGACTCAGCGCGGTCGCAGCGGCCGGGTCGACGGATCAGATTGGGGTTGGCGTGTACCGGGTATTCGAGGCACTCGACGAACTTGTCGCGATCACCGAAGAGGCACGAAGCGTTCCCATGACGGCGAGCTGCGTGGTCCCGCGCGGCGATGTGCTCGAGCTTCTCGACGACGTGAGGGACGCACTTCCTGCCGAACTGGACGACGCTCAGGACGTTCTCGACCATCGCGACAAGCTGGTCGGCGACGCGCGGGTTCTGGCGGACAAAACGGTCGGTGATGCCGACGAGGAAGCGCGCACCCTGCTCGAGGATGCCCGAGCCGATGCCGACCGCATGCTGTCCGACGCCAAGGCGCAGGCAGATCGCATGGTCGGCGAGGCTCGCGCGCACGCCGACGAACTGGTCGCCGATGCGCAGGCGGAGACGGATGCGCTCATCGCCGACGGTAAGCGGCAGTACGACGCCGTCACCGGTCGGGCCCGCTCCGAGGCAGACCGCATGATCGAGGCAGGCAAAGCTACCTACGACAGGTCTGTCGCCGATGGTCAGGCCGAGCAGGCACGGCTGGTGTCGCAGACGGAAGTCGTGCAGTCGGCGCACGCGGAGTCGGCGCGGGTCATCGACAGTGCCCACGCCGAATCCGATCGGTTGCGCACCGAGTGCGACGAGTACGTCGACAGCAAACTCGCCGAGTTCGAGGAAGTCCTCGACACCACGCTGCGGTCGGTCGGTCGTGGTCGTCAGCAATTGAGGACTTCGGGCAGGCCGGACTATGCCGAGGCGGACCACCGGGCATCGTGGCGACGGTGACACATCGCGGGTAGTAAGGCACCCGCTTTTTCGTGAATTGCAGGGTCGTCGCGTACCATTGAACGGTTGCCCAGTGAATTCGCACTGACCTCTGTTCGAAAGTGAGATCGACGTGTCTACCCACCGCTCCGGTACGCGGCATCCCGAACGGGAAGCCGGTCTTGTGCTGGATACGCTCTCTCTGGGGCGTCGTCCCGGATCGATGCGTACGGTGCAGCGGCTCGCTCCGTCTCCGTCGCGCCTCGGACTCGATCTGATCGCGATCGAGAAGGGCAGCGAGATCGACCTCGACCTTCGGTTGGAGTCGGTGTCGGAGGGTGTTCTGGTGACCGGTACAGTTCGTGCCGACACCGTCGGTGAATGCTCTCGATGCCTCGAGCCGTTCACGGGCGAGGTGAGTTTGTACCTCACCGAGCTGTTCGCCTACCCGAACAGTGTGACCGACCAGACCGCGCAGGAAGACGAAGTCTTTCGGATCGAAGACGATCTGATCGATCTCGAGCCTGCGATCGTCAACGCGGTCGGATTGGAACTTCCGTTACGTCCGTTGTGCACCGACGACTGCGCGGGACTGTGCTCGGAGTGCGGCATTCGCCTGGCGATTGCGGAATCCGGGCACGGACATGAAATAATAGATCCTCGCTGGGCTGGGTTGGCAGCCGCGTTCGGCGCAGGCTCCGAAGAATCCAGCAGTGCATCCGACAGCAAGAACAACGAGGAGAAGTAGACGTGGCCGTCCCCAAGCGCAGAATGTCGCGTTCCAACACCCGGTCGCGGCGCAGCCAGTGGAACACCACTGCGCCCACGCTCGTGACCTGCCCGAACCGCGGCTGCGGTGAAAAGAAGCTGCCGCATGTGGCGTGCCCGTCGTGTGGCACCTACAACGGCCGTCAGGTGACAGCGCCCGTCTGATCGGTACATACGTGACGACCAAGTCGATCGAAACCGCACCCGAGGGCGGCGAGGGAGAACATGCATCTCTTCTCGCCGCCCTCGGTGTCCCGGTGGCCCCTGACCTCTTGACCCTGGCGTTGACCCACCGCTCGTACGCATACGAGAAGGGTGGTCTACCCACCAACGAACGACTCGAATTCCTCGGCGACGCCGTCCTGGGTCTGTCCGTGACCGAATATCTGTATCTGACCCACCCGGACAAACCCGAAGGCGAACTCGCGAAGATTCGTGCGAGCGTCGTCAACATGCATGCGCTCGCCGAAGTGGCGCGCGAGCTCGGTGAAGGCGGCCTGGGCGTACACCTTCTGCTCGGCAAGGGCGAGGAGATGACCGGCGGTCGCAACAAGGCGAGCATCCTCGCCGACGGAATGGAGTCGTTGCTCGGAGCAGTTCATCTGCAACACGGCATCGAGGTCGCCCGCGAGGTGGTCCTGCGGCTGTTCGCCGAATTGCTCGACCGTGGCCCCCGCTTGGGTGCGGGCCTCGACTGGAAGACCAGTCTGCAGGAGCTCACCGCGGAACGCGGTGCCGGCGTGCCGGTCTACGAGATCACCGCAACCGGTCCCGACCACGACAAGGAATTCACGGCTACCGCTCTCGTGGCAGGAAAGCCCTATGGTGTCGGTGTGGGCCGGACCAAGAAGGAAGCCGAGCAGAAGGCAGCCTCCACCGCGTGGCAGGGATTGTCGAGCGAGGGAGACAAGAACTCCGATACCTCGACCGGGTCGAACTGATCCTGCCGTGCCCGAACTTCCCGAGGTCGAAGTCGTTCGCCGTGGGTTGAGTACCCACGTGCTGGGCGCCACCATGGAGTCCGTCGAAGTCCTGCACCCGCGGGCCGCGCGGCGCCACGAACCCGGCCCGCGTGATCTCGCTCTGCAGCTGACCGGTCAGACCGTCTCTGCTGTCGAACGGCGCGGAAAGTACCTCTGGCTCGTGCTCGAACCGACGGACCTGGCGGTGGTCGTCCATCTCGGGATGAGCGGTCAGATGCTGGTGCAGCCACCCACGGTCCCGGATGAAAAGCATCTGCGTATCCGCGCGATGCTCGACACCGGGGCCGACCTGAGATTCGTCGATCAGCGCACATTCGGCGGATGGGCACTCGCACCGCTCGTCGAGGTCGACGGTGATCGAGTACCGTTGCCCGTCGCGCACATCGCACGGGATCCGATGGATCCACGATTCGATCCGTCCGCGGTGGTGAAGGTCTTGCGCAGCAAGCACACCGAGATCAAACGCGCATTGCTCGACCAGACCGTCGTCTCCGGTATCGGCAACATCTACGCGGATGAAGCACTGTGGCGCGCGCAGATCCACGGCAACCGCCCGACCGACAAACTGACCGGACCGAAACTGCGCGCCGTCCTCGCTGCCGCCCACGACGTGATGGCCGAGGCGCTCGATCAGGGCGGCACATCATTCGATGCGCTGTACGTGAACGTCAACGGCGAGTCCGGCTACTTCGAGCGTTCCCTGAACGCGTACGGCCAGGAAGACATGCCGTGCCCGCGATGCGGCGCACCGATCCGGCGCGAGAGATTCATGAACCGCTCGTCTTATTCGTGCCCGCGCTGTCAGCCCCGGCCACGCGGCATCCGGATCGGCGCGGCCGGCAACGTGTGAGGCCCCGTCCTGCGCGCGGTGTCAGGACCGCATGGCAGGATTTCCCGCATGGCTGACCAGAACTCCGCGACCACACCCACCGAGCTGTGGGTCGAACGCACCGGCACCCGCCGCTACACGGGACGCAGCTCCCGCGGCGCCGAGGTACTCATCGGCTCCGAGACCGTCGACGGTGTCTTCACCCCCGGCGAACTGTTGAAGATCGCGCTGGCCGCATGTTCCGGAATGAGCTCCGATTTCCCCCTGTCGAGGCGGCTCGGCGACGACTACGACGCGACCATCAAAGTGTCCGGCGCGGCCGACCGCGACAACGAGGTCTACCCGCACCTCGAGGAAGAACTGGTCCTCGACCTGTCCGAACTCGACGCCGAAGCGCAGCAGCGACTCGTTGCGCTCGTCGAGCGGTCCGTCGACAAGGTCTGCACCGTCGGCCGCACCTTGAAGGCAGGCACGAAGGTGTCGTTGACCGTCACCGCGGACGTATAGAGGAGACGCTGTGGCATCGGAGTCGTCGGACAGCACGGAACGCCTCACGGCCTGGGTACACGGTCGGGTCCAGGGCGTCGGCTTCCGCTGGTTCACCCGTGCCCAGGCGCTGGAACTCGGACTCGTCGGCCACGCCACCAATCACCCGGACGGGCGGGTCCTCGTGATCGCCGAGGGGCCGCGTCACGCACTCGAGATGCTGCTCGAATGGCTGCGGTCCGATCTGACGCCGGGGGAGGTCACGCTCGTCGTCGAAAGCTGGGAACCGGCGCGCGGCGGCCTCACCGGATTCGTCGAGCGCTGACGTCCCGGTAAGGTTTTTCCTCATGCATCTCAAGAGTCTGACACTGAAGGGCTTCAAGTCCTTCGCTTCGTCGACGACTCTGCGCTTCGAACCGGGCATCACCTGTGTCGTCGGACCCAACGGCTCAGGAAAATCCAACGTGGTCGACGCCCTCACCTGGGTGATGGGGGAGCAGGGCGCCAAGGCGCTTCGCGGCGGGAAGATGCAGGACGTCATCTTCGCGGGCACCTCTGGCCGCCCGCCGCTCGGTCGCGCCGAGGTGACCCTCACCATCGACAACTCGGACGGGGCACTGCCGATCGAGTACTCGGAGGTGTCCGTCACGCGACGCATGTTCCGCGACGGCGCAGGCGAGTACGAGATCAACGGCAACTCGTGTCGATTGATGGACGTGCAGGAACTTCTCTCCGACTCCGGCATCGGCCGCGAAATGCACGTGATCGTCGGGCAGGGCCGTCTTGCCGCGATCCTCGAATCGCGCCCGGAAGACCGGCGCGCGTTCATCGAAGAAGCCGCGGGGGTGCTCAAACACCGCCGCCGCAAGGAGAAAGCGGTCCGCAAGCTCGACTCGATGCAGGCCAATCTCGCTCGGCTGAACGACCTCACCGCCGAACTCCGACGCCAACTCAAGCCCCTCGGACGCCAAGCCGAGGTCGCGCGCCGCGCTCAGACAGTCCAGGCCGACCTGCGTGATGCGCGGCTGCGTCTTGCCGCCGACGATCTCGTCGCCCGTCGCGCCGAGTTCGTGGGCCAGGACGAGCAGGAACGAGTCCTGCGTGAACGTCTCGACCACGTCAACGTGATGCTCGACGAGGCCACCGCCGACCTCGCCCGCCACGAACAGGCCCTCGCACAACTCACACCGAGCACCGAAGCAGCCTCGCAGATCTGGTTCCGACTCTCGGCCCTCGCCGAACGAGTTTCCGCGACGGTGCGGATCGCACAGGAACGCGCCCGCCACCTCGATGCGGAACCCGAGACCCGCGCCGGTCAGGATCCCGATCAGATGGAGGCGCACGCAGACCGGATCGCCGCCGACGAAGCCGAATTGATCGAGGCCGTCGAGATCGCACACGGCACCCTCGACGCGGCGAAGGAACAACTCGCCGCGCAGGAGGAGTACGCGGCAGCAGCCGAACGGGCCCACATGGCCGCGGTCCGCGCGATCGCCGACCGTCGCGAGGGACTCGCTCGTCTCACCGGCCAGGTCGACACCATCCGGACTCGCACCGACTCGATCGACGGCGAGATCACACGCCTCACCGTTGCGATCGAAGAGGCCCGACGTCGTGGAGTCGACGCGCAGGCCGAGTTCGAAACCGCGCAGGGCCGCATCGACGACCTCGATGCGGGGGAGATCGACGCCGACGCCCAGCACGAACGGGCCGTCGAAGCGGCACGCATCGCCGACGAACGCGTCGAGGAACTTCAGAACGCCGAACGCGCCGCAGGTAAAGAGGTCGCCTCGCTCGGTGCTCGCATCGAGGCTCTGTCGATGGGACTCGAGCGTAAGGACGGCGCTGCGTGGCTGCTCGAGCACCATGCGGACTCCGGTGTGCTGGGACCGCTCGCGGAACGTCTGCGCGTCGAATCCGGTTTCGAAGCGGCGGTCGCCGCTGCACTCGGACCGGCCTCCGACGCCCTCGCGGTCACGTCGGTGGCAGCGGCGAACTCGCTGGCCACCGCGCTCGCCGACGCCGACCAGGGCCGTGTCGCGTTCCTCGCGGTCGGTGCGGAGGCCCCCGACGCCACAGGTGCGCTTCCCGAGGGTGCTCGGTGGGTGCGCGACGTCGTCGAATGCCCGGACGAACTGCGCGGCGGTCTCGGCGCTGTCCTCGCCGGAATCGTGGTGGTCGATGACCTCGAGGCCGCCGCGGCGGTGTGCTCGCAGCGACCGGATCTGCGTGCCGTGACCCGGCGCGGTGATCTCACCGGATCCGGATGGGTCGTCGGAGGATCCGATCGTGCGCCGAGCACACTCGAGATCCAGGCCGCGATCGACTCCTCGCGAGAAGCGCTCGGCGCCGCGGAACACCGTTCGGAAGAGCTCGCTGCTGCACTGACCGGCGCTGCCGAGGAACAGAAGGCGCGCGCCGAGTACGCCGAACAGACACTCGCGGCACTCAACGAATCCGATGCCGCGATGTCGGCGGTCTACGAACAGCTCGGGCGCCTCGGCCAGGCCGCTCGAGGCGCACACGCCGAATCCGAACGTCTCGTCACGCAGCGCGCAGCAGCGGAGAAGGAACGTGACACGGCCCGGGACAAGCTCGTCGAACTCGAAGAGCGGTTGCGGGTCGCGGAGGACGAACAGGACGGAAGTGGCGAGGGCGCAGGCACCGACTCGACCGCCGCCGAGCGGGAGATGGCCGCGGCAGCTCTCGCCGAGGTCCGCGCGGTCGAGATGGAGGCCCGGCTCACTGCACGCACGGCGGAGGAGCGCGCCGAATCGCTGCGCGGCAAGGCAGACTCGCTGCGGCGTGCCGCACAGGCCGAACGTGAGGCCCGAGCACGCGCCGAGCGAGCACGCGCCACCCGTCGACAGGCGGCTGCGGTCGCTGCTGCGGTTGCCGCAGCCGGTGCCCGCGTGACCGGGGAACTCGAGACCGCGGTCGCCACCGCACACGCACACCGGGAAGAGCTGACCCGCCGCCGCACAGAATGCGCTGAGCAACTCGACCGGGCCAAGGGGCTCGTCCGCGAATTCGCCACTCAGCGCGACCAACTCACCGACGCTGTACACCGAGACGAAGTGGCGCGGGCCCAGGCGGCGCTGCGCATCGAACAGCTCGAGCAGACAATTCTCGAGCAGTTCAGCATTGCGCTCGACGACCTCGTCGCCGAGTACGGCCCCGATGTTCCGCTCCCGCCGACCGAGCTGGAAATGGCCGAGTACGAGCAGGCGCGCGAACGCGGAGAACAGGTGGTTGCTCCGCAGCCGCAGCCGTATGATCGCGCGACCCAGGAACGCAGGGCCAAGCGGGCTCAGAAGGATCTCTCGACGCTCGGAAAGGTCAACCCGCTTGCCCTAGAGGAGTTCGCCGCACTCGAAGAGCGGTACAACTTCCTCGCGACGCAACTCGAGGACGTCAAGAATGCCCGCAAGGATCTGCTGTCTGTGGTCGACGAGGTCGACGCGCGGATCCTGCAGGTGTTCACCGAGGCCTACACCGACGTCGAGCGCGAGTTCGAGCAGGTATTCGCAAAATTGTTTCCCGGCGGTGAAGGCAGACTCGTCCTCACCGACCCGAAGGACATGCTCACGACGGGCATCGAAGTGGAGGCCCGGCCCCCCGGTAAGAAGATCAAGAGGTTGTCGCTGCTGTCCGGTGGTGAGAAATCGCTGACTGCAGTCGCGATGCTCGTGGCGATCTTCCGTGCCCGGCCGTCGCCGTTCTACGTCATGGACGAGGTGGAGGCAGCGCTCGACGACACGAACCTGCGCAGGCTGATCGGGTTGTTCGAACAGCTGCGCGAGAAGTCGCAACTGATCGTGATCACCCACCAGAAGCCGACGATGGAAGTCGCCGACGCGCTGTACGGCGTCAGCATGCGAGGCGACGGCATCACCCGCGTGATCTCCCAACGTCTGCGCGGGCAAAAGGTCACGACACCGGTCCCTGAACCGGAGCAAGAGCTCCAGGCCTGACAGTATGGGTGCGTGAGTACCGGAGCCTGGATAGTCATCGCGGCCGCCCTCGCGGTTGTTCTTGTCGCGCTCGTCGTGGGTCTGACCCTCTATCGGCGACGGCAGGTGTCGCTGACGGCGAAGCGCACCCCGCAGCTCGACACTGCGGCAGCCGAGGACCGCTCGGGTGGATACAAAGCGCAGAGCGGATTCAGTTTCAGTCAGGGAGCGACTGCCGCGCCGCCGCAGCCGGTCGAACGCCCGGCCCCGAAGCCTGCGCCGGAGCCTCGTACCGTGCCGTTGCCGGAGGAGGTCACGGAGGCGCCGCCCACCACGCGCATACCGGTGGTGCCGCGGACAGAACCGAAGCCTGCAGAACCGAAGCCTGCAGAGCCGGAGCCTGCAGAGCCGGAGGCTGCACCCGGCCCCCCCATCGCGGAACCGGAGCCTGCAGAGCCCGAGAGCGCACCCGAAGTCCCGGTCGTTGCCGAGCCTGAGGTTGTTGCCGAGCCCGAGGTCCTGCCCGAGACCGCGGAGCCCGAAGCTCCTGCGCCGATAGATACTGTGCCTGCGCCGGCTGCCCCTGCCGAAACGGAGCCCGCGCCCACTCCCGTCGAAACGCCCCCGGCGCCTGCGCTCGATGAGATCGAGCCGACATCGGGACGACTCGTCCGCCTCCGCGGCCGCCTGGCCCGCTCACAGAACGCGGTGGGCAAGAGCTTGCTCGGTCTGCTCGGTGGCGGCGATCTGGACGAGGATTCGTGGGAGGAGATCGAAGACACGCTCCTTATCGCCGACCTCGGCTCCGCCACCACGACGAAGATCGTCGACCGGTTGCGAGACGAGATAGCGGCGAGCAACGTCCGGACCGAGGCCGACGCGCGTGCGGTGCTCCGTAAGGTGCTCGTCGACGAACTGCGACCCGAACTCGACCGTTCCATCCGCGCCCTGCCTCACGACAACCACCCGGCGGTGCTGCTCGTCGTCGGTGTCAACGGCACGGGTAAGACGACGACGACCGGAAAGCTCGCCCGGGTTCTCGTTGCGGACGGACGTCGAGTCCTGCTCGGTGCTGCCGATACCTTCCGTGCTGCTGCGGCCGATCAGCTCCAGACCTGGGCCGAGCGGGTGGGCGCCGAGGTGGTTCGCGGTAAAGAGGCCGCCGATCCCGCAGCCGTCGCATTCGATGCCGTGGCGAAGGGCATCGAGAACGGTGTCGACGCAGTACTCATCGATACCGCGGGTCGTCTGCACACGAAGACCGGCCTGATGGACGAGTTGGGCAAGGTCAAGCGTGTCGTCGAGAAGAAAGCCGCCGTCGACGAGGTCCTGTTGGTGCTGGACGCCACGATCGGGCAGAACGGGCTCATGCAGGCCCGAGTCTTCGCCGAGGTCGTCGACATCACCGGCGTGGTGCTGACCAAGCTGGACGGCACTGCCAAGGGCGGAATCGTCTTCCAGGTGCAACACGAACTCGGTCTTCCGGTCAAACTCGTCGGGCTCGGCGAGGGCGCGGACGACCTTGCGCCCTTCGAGCCGGGTGCGTTCGTCGACGCGCTGCTCGGCTGACACTGTTGTTCGGCTGACCCTGTTGTTCGGCTGACCCTGTTGTTCGGCTGACACTGCCGGCACTTCCGAAAGATCTGATCGAGGCCGCTCCCGCTCCGGCGGGGGCGGCCTTCTGCCGCGGGTGCGTTGGGTGTTCCTGTGAAACATGAACGAAACACATTGTGAAACATGAACGAAACACCGACCCGTCGGGCGTTCACGCCGACGAAACAGGACGGCGCTTCTGCTGAAACATCTCCGCAGCAAGCTTTCCCCAACGACGCGCTCAACGGCGCGGACAACTGGGAGGTGTGCAAGTGGAGGAAGTGGTGAACACCGGCGACGCCGCATGGATGCTCATGGCAGCATCGCTCGTGCTGCTGATGACACCGGGTCTGGCGTTCTTCTACGGCGGCATGTCGCGCGCCAAGTCGGTCCTGAACATGATGATGATGTCGTTCGGTGCGATGGCGCTGATCGCCGTGATCTATGTGTTGTGGGGCTGGTCGATGTCGTACGGCACCGAGGGCATCGGCGGGGTCTTCGCGAATCCGTTCGAGATGTTCGGTCTGCAGGGCGCCATCTACGACGACGAGGGTGGATTCCTGCCGGGTCTCGGCAACTACCCGCAGGTCATCGACATCGGATTCCAGGTCACATTCGCGATCATCACCACAGCGCTGATCAGCGGTGCACTTGCCGAGCGCGTGAAGTTCGGCACCTGGATGGTGTTCGTGGGTGTCTGGGTGACGCTCGCCTACTTCCCGCTCGCCCACATGGTGTGGGGCGGCGGCCTGCTCTCCGGTTCGGAGAACAGCATCGCCGCGATGATGTTCGGCACCGTCGACGACGGGGAGGGCGGGCTCACCGCTGCGGTCCATCCGATCGACTTCGCCGGTGGCACGGTGGTCCACATCAACGCAGGCATTGCCGCGCTGGTGCTCGTGCTCGTCATCGGCAAGCGCACGGGCTTCGGGAAGACCGCGTTCCGTCCGCACAATCTTCCGTTCGTGATGCTCGGCGCTGCGCTGCTGTGGTTCGGCTGGTTCGGTTTCAACGGCGGATCCGCGTTCGCCGCAGACGGTGTCGCCGGTCTCGCGTGGCTCAACACCACGGTGGCGGCTGCCGCCGCGATCCTCGGCTGGCTCGCCACCGAACGTGTCCGCGACGGCAAGGGCACCAGTCTCGGTGCCGCATCGGGTGCCGTCGCCGGTCTGGTCGCCATCACCCCCGCAGCCGGCGCCCTCAGCCCCGTCGGGTCCATCGCTCTCGGTGCTGTCGCCGGTGTTCTCTCGGCACTTGCGGTCGGCCTGAAGTACAAGTTCGGCTACGACGACTCGCTCGACGTCGTGGGTGTGCACTTGGTGTCCGGTCTGTGGGGCACGGTTGCCATCGGTCTTCTGGCCACCGAGACCGGTCTGTTCTACGGAGGCGACTACAAGCAACTCGTCATCCAGATCGTGATCGTCCTGGTCGCCATGGTGTTCACCGCCATCGTCACCGCTGTGATCGTCTTCGCTCTGAGGCCTCTGGGCTGGCGTATCTCCCCCGAGGAAGAAGCTCGTGGAATCGACGAGAACGAGCACGCGGAAACCGCATACGACTTCGCCACTGCCCTGAAGTGAAACTTCGTGTGGGTGCTGAAGTGACACGTCGCCGCTGTACTGAAGTGACGCTTCACCTCGTCACCGAGGCGGAAAGTGGACGAAGATAGCGGGCAAGGGTTACGCGGACAGCAAAGACAACGTCCGGTGGGCACCGGGAAGGGATGAAAAATGAAGCTGATCACGGCAATCGTGAAGCCGTTCACGCTCGAGGACGTCAAGGCAGGGCTCGAACAGGCCGGGGTGCTCGGAATGACGGTGAGCGAGGTGCAGGGCTACGGGCGCCAGAAGGGCCACACCGAGGTGTACCGCGGAGCCGAGTACTCGGTGGACTTCGTGCCGAAGGTGCGCGTCGAGGTCGTCGTCGACGACTCCGTGGTGGACAAGGTGGTCGACACGATCATCGAGGCCTCACGTACCGGAAAGATCGGTGACGGCAAGGTGTGGGTCACCCCGGTGGAATCGGTGATTCGAGTCCGCACCGGAGAACGAGGTACGGATGCACTCTGACCCCCACGGGGCAGAGACCCGAGGCCCAGGACGCGCTGCGCACGCAGCGGGTCGTGGGCCTTCGGTGTCTTCGAGCCCGAACACGGCGGCAGACCTCTCTGCAGCCCGGGACGCCCTCGTCTCCGGCTCCGGCCGCACCCGTCGCCTCGATACCCAAGCGCTACGTGATGCACTCGTCGACCTGTTCGACTTCTGGCTGACCACCGAGGGTTCCGAACTCGGCATCAGACCGGACAGTGGATTTGCGCTCGTCGCGGTAGGGGGGCTCGGCCGCCGCGAGATGCTGCCGCACTCCGACGTCGACCTCATCCTGCTCCACGACAACATCGATCCCGGCACGGTGTCGTCGGTGGCGGATCGGTTGTGGTATCCCCTGTGGGACGCACACATCCGGCTCGACCACAGCGTCCGGACCGTCCCTCAGGCTCTGCAGGTGGCCTCCGGCGACCTCCCCGCCGCGCTCGGGATGCTCGAAGCCCGACATATCGCCGGTGACAACGAATTGAGCAACCTCCTCATCGGTGGTGTGCGCAGGCAGTGGCGTACCGGGATCCGGAACCGCTTCGACGAGCTGATCGAGATGACGGAAGCGCGTTGGGAGCGGTCGGGTCAGGTCGCGCACCGAGCCGAGCCCGATCTCAAGAGCGGTCGCGGAGGGTTGCGGGACGTACAACTGCTCAACGCGTTGTCCGTCGCGCAGCTCACCGACGGCATGCCCGGCCTCGGGCCGGACGCACCCGGGGGCGGCCTGGCCGCTGCCCACCGTCACCTGCTCGACGTCCGTACCGAACTGCACCGTGTCGCGGGTCGTGGCCGTGATCAACTGCAGGCGCAGGACGCCGACGAGATCGGTGCCGCATTGCGCATCGGCGACCGTTTCGACCTGGCGCGGTTGCTCACGGAGTCGGCGCGCACGATCAGCTACTCCGTCGAGGTCGGCGTGCGCACGGCGGGCAACTCCCTGCCGCGCAAAGGATTGTCGCGCCTGCGACGCGGGCCGGTACGTCGACCTCTCGACGAAGGCGTCGTCGAACATGGGGGCGAGGTCGCGCTTGCCCGCGACGCCCAACCGGGCAAGGATCCGGGCCTGATCACGAGGGTGGCGGCCGCGGCCGCACGATCGGAACTGCCGATCTCCGCTGCGACGTTGACCCGATTGTCGGACCACGCACCGGAACTGCGGGAGCCGTGGCCGCGGCAGGCACTCGACGACCTGATCGTGCTGCTCGCCTCGGGGCCCGCTGCCGTCGACGTCGTTGAGGCACTCGATCGCACGGGACTGTGGGGGCGTCTGTTGCCCGAATGGGGCGCGGTGCGCGACCTCCCGCCACGCGACGCGGTCCACACGTGGACCGTCGATCGTCACCTCGTGGAGACCGCGGTGCATGCGAGTGCGCTCACGACGCGCGTGTCCCGCCCCGATCTGCTGCTCCTCGGAGCCCTCCTGCACGACATCGGTAAGGGCCGCGGCGGCGACCACAGTGTGGTCGGTGCGGAGGTCGCCGACCAGATCGGGACACGCATGGGGCTGTGGCCGTCCGATCTGTCGGTGCTCACGGCAATGGTCCGACACCACCTACTGCTCCCGCACACCGCGACGCGACGCGACATGGACGACCCGACGACCGTCGCAGCGGTAGTGGACGCGTTGGGCGGCGACCCGCTGCTCCTGGAACTGCTGCACGCGCTCGCGGAGGCGGATTCGCAGGCCACCGGTCCCGGTGTCTGGGGCGACTGGAAAGCCTCGCTCATCAGGGAACTCGTGCGGCGGTGCCGCCTGATGATGGCGGGGGAGGATCTTCCCGCGCCCGCCCCGATCGACCCCGAACTCGCGCAACTCGCCGAGGACGGTGCCATGCATGTCTCGCTCGTCCCGCGGCCCGACGGTCGTGGCCACACCGTGACGGTGGTGGCACCCGACGAGCCCGGTGTGTTGTCCGACACGGCAGGAGTGCTGGCCCTTCACGGACTGCGGGTGCAGTCGGCGTCCATCGGAAGCCACGCGGGAAGCACTGTCAACTCGTTCGCGGTGGTGCCACGATTCGGGGCGCCGCCCGCGGCAGGTCTGCTGCGGCAGGAACTCCTGCGGGCCCGGTCCGGTGACCTCGACCTGCTCGCGGAGCTCGAGGCGAAAGACCGTGCGGCGCGCGAGTCCGCACCGTCGATACGACCCGAACGCGCGGTGCCCGGCACGTACTCCCAGGCACCGCCGCGGCTGATCTGGCTCGACACGACGGATCCGGGGCAGGTGGTGCTGGAGGTCAGGGCGGAAGATCGGATCGGAATGCTCTGTCGCCTCGCAGGCGTCTTCGAAGATCTCGGAGCCGACGTGCGATGGGCCACGGTGACGACGATCGGATCGACCGTCGTCGACTCCTTCTGCGTCGACCTGTCGACAGCCGGAACCAGGGAGTCACGGGAGCGGCTCGAACAGGCCCTGCTGGCCGTCCTTCCGGCTCCCGAACCGCCGAAGCCGACGACCGCGTCGTGACGTGAGGTCGTGCTCCGGGCCGTCCGGCCGGTCTTTCGGCCGACCGGACGGCCCCGCCCTCGGCTGTGGGTGGATCGGAGCGGCTACCCTGGAGCGCAGTATTGTCCGTATTCTCGTCAGACCGCAGGAGCGCATTCGGTGTTCGAATCCCTTTCCGACAGGTTGACAGGTGTCCTCAAGGACCTGCGCGGCAAGGGGCGCCTGTCCGACGCGGACATCGACGCGACGTGTCGCGAGATCCGCCTCGCCCTTCTCGACGCCGACGTGGCGCTGCCCGTTGTGCGCTCGTTCATCAAGAAGATCAAGGAACGGGCCAAGGGCGCCGAGGTCCACGGTGCGCTCAACCCGGCTCAGCAGGTCGTCAAGATCGTCAACGACGAGCTCGTCGGGATCCTCGGCGGCGAGACCCGGCGGCTGCAGTTCGCGAAGAACCCGCCGACCGTCATCATGCTGGCCGGTCTGCAGGGTGCGGGTAAGACCACGCTCGCAGGCAAGCTCGCCAAGTGGCTCAAGGACCAGGGACATACCCCGATGCTGGTCGCCTGCGATCTCCAGCGTCCGGGCGCGGTCACGCAGCTGCAGGTCGTCGGTGAACGTGCCGGTGTGTCGGTGTTCGCGCCGCATCCGGGAACGTCGATCGGCGGAGGCGAGAACGCGCTCGGTGTCACGGCCGCCGACCCGGTCGAGGTCGCGCAGCAGGGCATCGCGGAGGCCAGGAACAAGCAGTACGACGTGGTCGTCGTCGACACCGCCGGTCGCCTCGGTATCGACGAGGAGTTGATGGCCCAGGCCGCAGGTATCCGCGACGCCGTCCAGCCCGACGAGACCCTGTTCGTCCTCGACGCGATGATCGGTCAGGACGCCGTGAGCACCGCCGAGGCATTCCGCGAGGGTGTCGGCTTCACCGGCGTCGTGCTCACCAAGCTCGACGGCGACGCACGTGGCGGCGCCGCGCTCAGCGTCCGCGAACTGACCGGTCAGCCGATCCTGTTCGCGTCCACCGGTGAGAAGCTCGAGGACTTCGACGTATTCCACCCCGAACGCATGGCCAGCCGCATCCTCGGCATGGGCGACGTGCTCACCCTCATCGAGCATGCCGAGCAGCACTTCGACGCCACGCAGGCCGAAGCGACAGCCGCCAAGATCGGCAGCGGCGATCTCACCCTCGAGGACTTCCTCGAGCAGATGATGGCCGTGCGCAAGATGGGCCCCATCGCCAACCTGCTCGGCATGCTGCCCGGCGCGGGCCAGATGAAGGACGCGCTCGCGGGTGTAGACGAGAAGCAACTCGACCGGATCCAGGCGATCATCCGCGGCATGACCCCAGCGGAGCGCGCCAACCCGAAGATCATCAACGGCTCCCGTCGGCTGCGTATCGCCAACGGTTCGGGTGTGAAGGTCTCCGACGTCAACCAGCTCGTCGACCGGTTCTTCGAAGCGCGGAAGATGATGTCCGCGATGGCCGGTCAGATGGGCATGCCCGGAGCCCGGCGTAACCAGCGCTCGAAGAAGGGCAAGAAGGGGAAGAAGGGCGGTCGCGGCCCGACTCCGCCGAAGGTGCGGGGCGGTCTTCCCGGCGGCATGCCCGCCGGGTTCCCGGGGCTCGGCGCCGGCATGCCCGACTTGTCGAACATGCCGAAGGGCCTCGACGAACTACCCCCGGGTCTCGACGGATTCGACCTGTCGAAGCTGAAGTTCCCCAAGAACTAGGACGCATTCGCGAGAAACAGGAGGACCGGTCGTGGTCGGGGTCGCTGCTGCAGGTCCGTTCGTCGTGCGCGGCAGGACCCTGCCGGACGGTGAACCCGTCGAATTGTGGATCGGCCCCACGGCGAGTTCTCCCACGAGCCGCTCCCCGGAGCCGAGGTGCTCTCGACCGACGGCTGGGTACTGCCCGGCCTCGTCGACGCGCACTGCCACGTCGGAATAAGGTTCGGTGGGGGAGTCGAGGACGAAGCGGGTGCCCTCGCGCAGGCCGTCATCGAGCGCGATGCGGGCGTCCTGCTTCTGCGCGACGCCGGATCCCCGGCCGACACCCGTGCATTCGACGCCCGGCCGGAACTGCCTCGGATCATCCGGGCGGGACGACACATTGCGCTCCCGAAGCGTACATCCGCGGGTTGCCGGTCGACCTCGAGGACGAGTCTCAACTCCCCGACGAGGTCGTGCGGCAGGCCCGCGCCGGCGACGGCTGGGTCAAACTCATCGGAGACTGGATCGACCGGGAGGGTGCGCGGGTCACCGCGCACGTATTCGGTGAGGATGCGCTGCCGGGCCTGCTCGCCGCCGGTATCGACTGCATCGAACACGGTACGGGCCTGACCGACGACACGATCGCGACGATGGCGGCGAACGGCACCGCATTGGTCCCGACCCTGGTCAACATCGAGAACTTTCCCGATATCGCCGACTCGGCCACCCGCTTCCCCACGTATGCCGCGCACATGCGCGACTTGCATGTTCGGGTCGCCGACACCATCGGCGCCGCCCACGACGCAGGCATCCCGATCTACGCGGACGACCCGCGCATTGATCCGGCCTCCGCTCGTCCTGACCTGGTGGTTCTCCGAGGCGCCGTCGTCGCGGGCTCCGCGTGACCGCCGATTTCCCGTCCGGTTCCCACGTCTGGCAGAATGGACCGCTGTCGTCGCATCCGGTTCCGTACCGCGCGGCGGTCACAGGTTAGAGGCAAAACCGGGCGTGCCAATCGGGCGCGTCGTCCGAATTGCACGTGACATGCGCGCCCCGCGCGCGAAGGAGAACACAGCAGTGTCTGTCAAGATCAAGCTCACCCGCCTCGGTAAGATCCGCAACCCGCAGTACCGCGTCGTCGTCTCGGACTCACGCACCCGCCGCAACGGCCGTGCGATCGAGACCATCGGCCGGTACCAGCCGAAGGAAGATCCGTCGATCATCGAGATCGATTCGGAGCGCGCGCAGTACTGGCTGAGCGTCGGTGCGCAGCCCACCGAGCCGGTTCTCAACCTTCTCAAGATCACCGGCGACTGGCAGAAGTTCAAGGGCCTGCCGGGCACCGAGGGCACCTTGCGTAAGGCGGAGCCCAAGCCGTCCAAGCTCGAGCTGTTCCAGGCTGCGCTCGCGCAGGCCGAGAACGCGCCGGCCGCCGAGGCCATCACGCCCAAGAAGAAGAAGGCAGCCAAGGAAGAGGCTGCTGAGTCCACCGAGGCCGCCGAGTAATGAGCGCCGTGGTGGCCGATGCGATCGAGCATCTCGTCCGTGGCATCGTTGCGCACCCTGATGATGTGCGCGTCGATCTCATCACCGGTCGCCGTGGCCGCACCGTCGAGGTTCACGTCAATCCTGACGACCTCGGCAAGGTGATCGGTCGCGGTGGCCGCACTGCGACGGCACTGCGGACCCTCGTCACCGGTATCGGTGGCCGAGGAATCCGCGTCGACGTCGTCGACACCGACCGCTAGGCGCGCGTCGGTGGAGCTCGTAGTGGGCCGTGTGGTGAAGTCGCACGGCATCAAAGGTGAAGTGGTCGTCGACGTTCGCACCGACGAACCCGAGGAGCGCTTCGCTGTGGGCGCGGTCCTGCGTGGCCGCAAGCCCCGCGAGCAGGAGCTGCACAACTACACGGTGGAAGCCGCCCGGGAGCACTCCGGGCGGCTTCTGCTGCGTCTGAACGGTGTGGCAGATCGCACCGGATCCGATGCGATACGCGGTGTCCTGTTCGTCGTCGACAGCGCCGACCTGTCGCCGTCCGACGATCCCGACGAGTTCTACGATCACGAACTCGAAGGATTGCCGGTCCGGATCGTGGCGGGCCGTCCCGACGGTGGTACCGAGATCGGAACCGTGCGGGAGGTCCTGCACACCGCTGCGGGCGAGCTTCTGTCGATCCGAGCGGCCGATGATGCGCGCCGGGAGATCCTCATCCCGTTCGTCACCGAGATCGTGCCGACAGTGTCGGTCGCGGACGGCGTGATCGAGATCGATCCACCGGAGGGCCTGCTCGATCCCGATTTCGGGGAGCCGCCCGCCAAAGCGAAGAAGCAGCAGGACCTGAAGCGGCGTCGGGCAACCGAGGAGAACGAGTAGTCCGTGCGGCTCGACGTCGTCACTATCTTCCCCGAGTATCTCGAACCGCTGCGCGCCGCCCTGCTCGGCAAGGCGATCGACAAGGGTCTGATCTCGGTCGGAGTGCACAACCTGCGCGACTGGACGCATGACGTCCACAAGGCCGTCGACGATTCGCCCTACGGGGGCGGTCCCGGCATGGTCATGAAACCGACCGTCTGGGGACCGGCTCTCGACGATGTCCTCGGCGTTGCCGACGACGCAACCGACGGGGATGTCCTTCTCGTCGTCCCGACTCCCGCAGGGAAACCCTTCGATCAGGCCACGGCGCAACGGTGGTCGACCGAAAAGCGCATCGTCTTCGCGTGCGGTCGATACGAGGGAATCGATCAGAGGGTCTTCGACGACGCAGAGAAGCGCGTGCGTGTGGAAGAAGTCAGTATCGGCGACTACGTTCTGATCGGCGGCGAGGTTGCGGTGCTGGTCATGGCGGAGGCGGTGGTGCGCTTGCTTCCGGGTGTTCTCGGCAATCAGCAGTCGCACCAAGAGGATTCGTTCTCCGACGGTTTACTCGAAGGCCCGAGTTACACGCGACCCGCCAGTTGGCGGGGACTCGACGTGCCCCCGGTACTGCTGTCCGGCGACCACGGAAAGGTCGCGCAGTGGCGTCGCGAACAGTCGTTGATCCGGACGCGCGAGCGGCGCCCGGATCTGCTCGCCGACGACTGAGCGGGATCAGCCGAACACGGTCTTCACCATCATCGTCACGGTATCTCGTGCGTGCTGGGCGCTGGCGTCGTCGGACGCGTCATACACCGAAGTGTCCGGAACGAACCCGTCGTACTCGGCATCCTCGTAGTTCACCGTCTCCCGCGACAACACGGCGACCACGTAGCGGTGGTAATTGCCGAAGAACCCGGTCGACAGATGAATCCACTGCGAGTCGAGGCAACACATCCACCCCGCCTTCACTCCGAGGTCGACAGCGGACCGGAGACCGTCGGGAAGACCGAACCTCTGATCGTAGCCGTCGGATCCGGTGGGATCGAACTCGAGTAGAGACCCGACTATTCGGGCGGCAGAGGACTCGTCGAGCCCTCCTCTGCCGCTGAGTAGGTCGTCGTACCAGGTGAGGATGTCGGATGCGGTGGTGACGGTATTCCACCAGGAATCGACCGATGCCACCGTACCGTCGAGGCTGTGTCGCTCGGCGACACGTTCGACGATCTCGTGCCCGTCGAACGCCTCCCACAGCAGGTTCGCCGCCGAATCGTCCGAATGCGTGAGCATCTCCCGGATCAGGTCGTAGTCCTCATCGGCGAGCAGGATCTCGCCGATCGATTCCCGGAACAACAGATCGTCGGCGATGAACAATTTGACCACCGACGCCGTCGCGAGAGGTTCGTTCACACCGCCGACCGTCCGCGCGCCGGTCGCGCGGTCGAGGACAGCGACAGTCACCTCCGCGCCGCGCTCGGCGGCGAGTTCGGTCGCCGCATCGATACGCTGCGCGAGCGCGTCCATCCTGATCGGCACACCGGTGTCGATGCCGGTGCTCATCTCGACCTGAAGGCCGGCAGCGGACACATCCGACGCGATATCGGTGGTCTCGCCGAGGGGTGCTCCGCATGCCGAAATCGTTGCTGTCACGACCAGCAACGCAAGGCACGACCGGAACCGATCCCTGGTCATCAAAGCTCCTGTATTCCATTGTGCAGCGCGCAGCGCGCTGTCGGCCGAAGTTCGGTGTCCCGCCGGACATGGGCTCGAGGCGCCACGGGGAACACACGAAAGGATAGAGGTAGGGTCGATCGTCGTGACGACCCAACTCGACACCGTGAACCGGCGCATCGCCGACGAACTCGATGTACGTGAGAACCAGGTGGCTGCGGCGGTGGAGCTGCTCGACGGCGGCTCGACCGTGCCGTTCATCGCGCGCTACCGCAAGGAGGTCACCGGCGGGCTCGATGACGCCCAACTCCGCACCCTCGAAGAGCGCCTGAGGTATCTACGCGAACTCGACGAACGCCGCACAGCGATCCTCGAATCGATCGACGAACAGGGCAAACTCGACGACGAACTCCGCGGACAGATCATGCTCGCCGAGACGAAGGCCCGGCTGGAAGACATCTACCTGCCGTACAAGCCCAAGCGCCGCACGAAGGCCCAGATCGCCCGCGAGGCCGGGCACGAGCCGGTCGCCGATGCACTCATCGGTGACCCGACCACCGACCCCGCGCAATACAACGCCGAGCAGCTCGATGGTGCCCGCGCGATCCTCGTCGAACGCTTCTCCGAGGACGCCGACCTCGTCGGTGAGCTGCGCGAGGCCATGTGGAGTCGTGGCGGTCTGAAGTCCGGGGTGCGGCCCGGGAAGGAAACCGACGGCGCGAAGTTCGCCGACTACTTCGAATTCTCGGAGCCGTTCACCAGCCTGCCGTCGCACCGCATCCTCGCCGTTCTACGCGGCGAGAAAGAAGAAGTCCTCAGCCTGTCGCTGGAGCCGGACCTCGAAGAGCAGGAACCTGGAGCACCGTCGTACTACGAAGGCCGGATCGCCGGCCGCTTCGGGATCGCCGATCAGGGGCGTGCCGCCGACCGTTGGCTGCTCGACACCGTCCGGTGGGCGTGGCGCACCCGGCTGCAGGTCTCGATGGCCGTCGACGTGCGGATGCGGCTCAAGCAGTCCGCGGAGAGCGACGCCGTCGACGTGTTCGCCGCGAACCTGCGCGACCTGCTGCTGGCGGCGCCGGCCGGAACCCGCCCCACGATGGGCCTCGACCCGGGGTTCCGCACCGGCACCAAGGTCGCCGTTGTCGATGCGACGGGCAAGGTCGTCGACCACACGACGATCTATCCGCACCAGCCGCACAACAAGCACGATCAGTCGCTCGCGACCCTCGCCGCCCTGGTGGCGAAGCACGGTGTCGAACTCATCGCCATCGGCAACGGCACAGCCTCCCGCGAGACCGACGCGCTTGCCGCCGAGCTGATCGCGAAGTCGGGTGTCACCAACGTGACGAAGATCGTGGTGTCGGAGGCCGGTGCCTCGGTGTACTCGGCGTCCGCCTATGCAACCCAGGAACTTCCCGACCTGGACGTGTCCATTCGCGGTGCGGTCTCGATCGCACGTCGTCTGCAGGATCCGCTCGCCGAGCTGGTCAAGATCGACCCCAAGTCGATCGGTGTGGGCCAGTACCAGCACGATGTGTCCGAGACGATGCTGGCGCGGTCGCTCGGAGCGGTCGTCGAAGATGCGGTGAACGCCGTCGGTGTCGACGTCAACACCGCCTCGGTGCCATTGCTGTCCCGCGTTTCGGGCATCACCGGGTCACTCGCCGAGAGCATTGTCACGCATCGAGACCAGAACGGCCCGTTCCGTACCCGCAAGGCACTCAAGGATGTTGCGCGGCTCGGTCCGAAGGCTTTCGAACAGTGCGCGGGCTTCCTCCGCATCCTGGGCGGCGATGACCCACTCGACGCATCCGCGGTCCACCCCGAGGCCTATCCCGTGGTCCGACGAATCGTCGACCGAAGCGGTACCGGGGTCCTCGAACTCATCGGCAGGTCCGCCGTCCTCTCCACGCTTCGTCCGGAAGAGTTCGTCGACGACAAGTTCGGCCTCCCCACTGTCACCGACATCATCAGCGAACTCGAGAAGCCGGGGCGTGATCCGCGCCCCGAGTTCAAGACCGCGACGTTCGCCGCGGGAATCGAGAAGGTGGCCCACCTGGAGCCCGGCATGGTGCTCGAGGGTGTCGTCACCAACGTCGCCGCCTTCGGTGCGTTCGTCGACGTCGGGGTTCATCAGGACGGACTCGTGCACGTCTCGGCGATGTCGCGCAACTTCGTCCAGGATCCTCACGATGTCGTGAAGTCGGGTGAAGTGGTCAAGGTCAAGGTTCTCGAAGTCGATATTCCGCGCCAGCGCATCAGCCTCACCTTGCGCCTCGACGACGAACTCCCGTCCGCATCGGACAGTGACAGCGGCGGTCCCGCGCGCGGAGGACGTCAGGGCGGATCCAGGCCTGCCCCCCGAGGCCAGGGCAGCGGCGGTCGGGGGCAGGGCGGCGGTCGTGGGCACGACGGCAATCGTGCCCGGGGGCAGGGCGGCGGGAAGCAGGGCTCGCGCTCCGAAGCTGCATCCACCACCGGATCGATGGCCGACGCACTGCGGAGAGCCGGATTCGGCAAGTGACAGGCCCGGGCGCCGGGCGTATCGCACCGCGAGAGACCGGCGCCTGGGATGCTGAAACACGTGCGGTCGAGACGGTCGAGGGCAGGGGCAGCGCCCCGATGACGACAACGATGCCGCGACGATGAACTGGGTTCGGACCGAGATCATCGACCAGGGCCGACTACCGTTGGTGTGCTTCCTGCTGGGCTTCGTGGTGGCTTTCGTGTTCATCCGAGTCAGTGTCCGGTTGATCCGGGCGAAGGTGCGGTGGTGGCCCGGAAACATCACACCCGGTGGGCTGCACGTGCACCACATGGTGTTCGGGGTGGTCACGATGGTCATCGCCGGTGGTGGTCTCATCTCGATGTACGAGGTGGGTTCCAGGACCGTCGTTGCCGTCTTCGCTGCACTGTTCGGGGTGGGGGCTGCGCTGACGCTCGACGAGTTCGCGCTCATCTTCTATCTCCACGACGTCTACTGGGAGGAAGAGGGACGAGTCTCGGTTGACGCCGTGTTCGTCGCCATCGCCGTGACCGGGATGCTTCTGCTCGGTCTGCAGCCCCTCGATCTCGTCGACCTCACCAATTTCGACGACGGCGGCGACTGGGTGAACCGCTTCGTTCTGGTGGTGTCTGTGCTGGTGAATCTGCTGCTCGCAGGGGTGGTCCTCGCCAAGGGCAAGATCTGGACCGGTCTGGTCGGGCTCTTCGTCGTCCCGTTGCTGTGGGTCGGCGCACTGCGCCTGTCGCGACCGGGAGCGCCGTGGGCACGTTGGCGATACCAGGGCAAGACACGGAAGATGACCAGGGCGATCGCGCGTGAACGGCGGTTCCGCCGACCGGTGATCCGAGCGAAGATCTTCGTGCAGGACCTCGTGGCAGGTGCCCCGACCCTCGAAGCGGTGCTCGGTAGCGTCGAGCACTCACGAATCGCTGCGGAAGCCGTCCTCGACAGGACCGTCCACGCGGCTCCGGCACCCGGAATTTCACCCAACACGGTGGAGTCTGGCACTATAGACAGGTTGCCCCGTTCGGGCACGCCTACCTGACCTGGGCACGAACCGGTCGAGCCCGCCTCACGGCGGTCGCCGCCAGGTTCCTCTGCTCGAGCGAACAAGAGGATAGAACACCGATGAACACCCTGGACTTTTTGGACGCCAAGTCGCTGCGCGACGACATTCCGAACTTCCGCGCCGGCGACACGCTCGACGTGCACGTCAAGGTTATCGAGGGCTCGAAGGAGCGTGTGCAGGTCTTCAAGGGCGTCGTGATCCGTCGCCAGGGCGGCGGCATCCGCGAGACCTTCACCGTCCGCAAGGTCTCGTTCGGCGTCGGCGTCGAGCGCACCTTCCCGGTGCACAGCCCGAACCTCGCGAAGATCGACGTCCTCACCCGCGGTGACGTCCGTCGCGCGAAGCTCTACTACCTGCGCGAGCTGCGCGGCAAGGCTGCGAAGATCAAGGAAAAGCGCTGATCACCGCATTCTGACGGCATACTGACAAGCCCGGCCCGGATTCGCATCCCGGCCGGGCTAGTCTGTTCCGGTGGCAGATTCACCGCACGAACCGGCCGGGCCGGGCGCGAACCGATACGGCGACGACCGACTCTCGGCACACAACCGGACGCACGGTGCTCACCACAGGAGAGAGGAACCGGACGACCTGACCGACGACAGCGGCACCGAGAAGAAGACGAAGAAGCAGAAGTCGTTCTGGCGTGAACTTCCGATTCTCATCGTGGTTGCGCTCGCCCTGAGTTTCCTCCTCCAGACGTTCGTGGCCCGCGTGTATCTGATTCCGTCCGAATCGATGGAACCGACACTGCACGGCTGCCCGGGCTGCACCGGCGACCGCATCGTCGTCGAGAAGATCGGATACCGATTCGGCGACCCGAGGCCCGGAGACGTCATCGTGTTCAAGGGACCGGACTCGTGGTCCGAGGGATACACCTCGACGCGCTCCGACAACGCCGTCCTCCGAGGAATCCAGGAAGTCGGCTCGCTCGTCGGGTTGGTCCCGCCCGACGAGAACGACCTCGTCAAGCGTGTCATCGCGGTAGGCGGTCAGACGGTCGAGTGCTGCGACGACCAGGGACGCATTCTCGTCGACGGTCAACCGATCGACGAGCCGTACGTGGAGATGGACTACCCGTTCACCCCCGGTGTCGTCACCTGCGAGACCGAGGTGCCGTCCGGACGCTGCTTCGGTCCTGTGACGGTGCCCGAGGGACATGTGTGGGTGATGGGCGACAACCGCAGCAACTCCGCAGACTCGCGCTATCACGTCGGCGATGAGCATCAAGGGTCCATTCCGTTGGAGAATGTCATCGGAAAGGCGCGCTTCATCGTGCTGCCCCCCGGCCGATGGGGCCTCATCGACTCCCCGGAGATCATGACGTCGTGAGTACCTGGCCACCGCGACCGGTGATCCGCAGATCATCGGGTCTACGAACGATGGAATCGGCACTGCTTCGATGCGGGCTCGGCCCGGTCGCCGGTGTCGACGAAGCCGGTCGCGGGCCGTGTGCCGGTCCGCTGGTCATCGCCGCATGCATCCTGGGGCCCAAACCGCACTCGTCGCTGGATCGACTGGACGATTCGAAGAAGCTGACGGAGAAGACCCGCGAGGAGCTCTACGACGCCATCGTCCGACGTGCACTGGCGTGGAGCGTGGTCGAGGTACCGGCCGCAGAGGTCGACACCATCGGCATCCACGTCGCCAACATCGAGGGGATGAGGCGCGCCGTCGCTGGTCTGTCGCTCGCACCCGGATACGTGCTGACCGACGGATTCCGCGTCCCGGGTCTGCCGGCTCCGTCGTTGCCGGTGATCGGAGGGGACGGCGCCGCGTCGTGCATCGCCGCGGCGAGTGTGCTCGCGAAGGTCACTCGCGACCGGATCATGGTGGGGCTCGATCGAACGTATCCGGGGTACGGTTTCGCGATACACAAGGGTTACAGCACAGCTGTGCACATGGCGGCGCTGCGCGAGCTCGGCCCGTCCGCCGAGCATCGGAGATCATGGGCGAACGTTGCCGCAGCGAGCGGCGAAGCACCGTTTCGACGCCGACTCGTCGGTGCCGGGGCGGATGCGGGATGATGACAGAACACACCAGAATGGGAGGACACCGAGACCGATGAGTGCCGAGGATCTCGAGAAGTACGAAACCGAGATGGAACTCTCGCTTTACCGGGAGTACCGGGACATCGTCGGTCAGTTCGCCTATGTCGTCGAAACCGAGCGGCGGTTCTATCTGGCCAACGCCGTCGAACTGCTTCCACACAACGCGAACGGCGAGGTGTACTTCGAGGTGCGGATGTCGGATGCCTGGGTGTGGGACATGTACCGCCCGGCACGGTTCGTCAAGCATGTCCGGGTGATCACGTTCAAGGACGTCAACATCGAAGAACTCGACAAGCCCGAACTGCGTCTGCCCGACAAGCTCGGATAAGCGCGCACCCTAGCGGAGAGCTCCGACACGCCTGCAGTGTGCCGGCCGAGGAGCGGGCTGTTGTACACAGCCGGTCGTTTCATCCACAGATTTCCCGTTTCGGGCATCCGACTCCCCATGTGCCCGCCTTCCCTGCTGCACAGTGTGTGCACGCAGGGAGGAGCAAGAGGGATGGGACGAAATCAAGATGTGGGGATCCGCGGTGAGGACCTCGCCGCCGAATATCTCGAGGCCGGCGGAATGGTGGTCGTCGAACGCAACTGGCGGTGCCGGTACGGCGAGCTGGACCTGATCGCGCAGGACGGTGCCGTTCTCGTGTTCGTGGAGGTCAAGACCAGGACGGGGCTCGGTTACGGCACACCCGCCGAAGCCGTCACCCGCGCCAAAGCAGAACGGCTGCGGCGCCTGGCCGGACTGTGGCTTGCGGCCCAGAACCGCAGATGGGACCGGATCCGCATCGACGTGGTGACGGTCGTGCTGGTTCGAGGGAATGCTCCCGAGATCGTCCACCGCAAGCAGGTGCTCTGATGGCGCTGGGGAAAGCATGGTCGGTGGCCGTGTCCGGTATCGATGGTCACGTCGTCGAGATCGAAGCCGACATCGGCGGCGGATTGCCGGGCGTGAAGATGGTCGGCCTTCCCGACACCGCACTGCAGGAATCACGTGACCGCGTCCGCGCGGCGGTATCCAACTCCGGTGGGAAATGGCCGGATTCGAAGGTCGTTCTGGCATTGTCGCCTGCGACACTTCCCAAAATGGGGAGTGTCTACGATCTTGCTCTCGCGTGCGCGGTGCTCAATGCCGCGGATGTCGTACCGCTCGAAGCGATGACGAAGACGATCCTGCTGGGCGAACTCGCGCTCGACGGCAGGCTGCGACCGATCCGTGGAGTGCTCCCCGCCGTCGTCACGGCGAAGAACCACGGATGGTCGCGAGTCGTGGTTCCTACCGTGATGATGACCGAGGCATCGCTGGTGGAGGGAATCGACGTGTACGGCGCCGACACCCTGCGCGACGTGGTGCTGTGGCTGCAGGGCGACGGCCCGCTCGAGCGCCCCGATCCTCGTGCTGTGCCACCACGAACTCTTCGTGCCGACCTCAGTGAGGTCGTCGGACAGCACGAGGCGCGCCGCGCGATCGAAGTCGCCGCGGCGGGCGCGCATCACCTCATGCTCACCGGTCCGCCCGGAATCGGGAAGACGATGCTGGCCCAACGTCTTCCGGGAATACTTCCCGAACTGAGCGCAACCCATGCACTCGAGGTCACGGCGGTTCACTCGGTAGCCGGAACCCTCACGGCGGATCGTCCGCTGGTGATGGAACCGCCGTTCATCGCGCCACATCACACCGCGACAGTCGCCTCGCTCATCGGCGGTGGGACGGGCATGGCCACACCGGGCGCTGTCAGTCGAGCACACCGCGGGGTGCTGTTCCTCGACGAGGTTGCCGAGATGGGAACGAAGACCCTCGAGGCGCTGCGAACTCCCCTCGAGGACGGAGAAGTGCGCATCGCCCGCCGAGATGGCGTGGCCCGGTACCCCGCCCGATTCCAACTGATCCTGGCAGCGAATCCATGCCCGTGCGCGCCTGCTCGCGACGCCGATTGCGTGTGCGTGCCGACCGCCCGGCGCCGATATCTCGGGCGACTGTCAGGACCGCTGCTCGACCGCGTCGATCTTCGGGTGCGGATGCAGTCCGTCGCAACGAGCGCGTTGATGGGCGACGCGGGGGAGAGCACCGACGACGTACGAGCTCGTGTCGCGGCTGCACGTGCCGCTGCAGCTGACCGGTGGAAGGATTTCGGGTGGGCGACCAACGCGGAAGTTCCGGGTCCGGCGCTGCGACAGAAGTTCCGGCTGCCGGCTACGGCCGTCAAACCTGTGGAGTGGGCGTTGCGCAAGGGTGCGATCACGGCGCGAGGGGCGGACAGAGCACTCAGAGTTGCGTGGACATTGTGCGACTTGGAGGGTCTGTCCCAACCGACCGAACTTCACGTGGCCGCAGCGCTCGACTTCCGAGATCGAGGTGCGGCATGACACGCGGATCATCCGTGGGTGAGAAGCAGGATGCAGACGAGAGACGGTGTGCCTGGGCATATCTCTCGACGGCCACCCAGGGCGCCTCGCGGACGGTGTCCGCGGCCATTGCTGAGCACGGAGTCGTCGAGGTCGCGGATGCTGTGCGGGAAGGTTCGGCGGGTGCCGACCTCACCGCCAAGGTCAAGGCTCGTGCCCACCTCGACACGGCTGCCGCCGATCTGGAACGCCTGAGCCGGGCGGGCGGGCGCCTTGTCACCCCGGACGACGACGAGTGGCCCGCGTGGCAGATGCTCGGGTTCGACCAGCTGGACACGGCCACCGATGCGGAAGGCCCGCCGCTGGCGCTGTGGGTGTGGGGACAACGGCGGCTCGACGAACTCGTCGAACGGGCGATCGGGATCGTCGGCACCCGGGCGGCCAGCGGATACGGCGAACACGTGACGGCAGAGATCGCCGGCGACCTTGCAGTCGACGGGTGGACCGTGGTGTCCGGGGCCGCATTCGGGATCGATGCTGCGGCACATCGAGCTGCCCTCGGGGTCGGAGGAACCACCGTTGCGATCCTCGCGTGCGGTGTGGATCGGGCCTATCCCGCCGCACACGCGAAACTGCTGCGGAGTATCTCCGAATCCGGCCTGGTGGTCAGCGAATACCCACCCGGCACGGTCCCCGCACGATATCGCTTCCTGGCGCGCAATCGGTTGATCGCGGCATTGTCCGTGGGAACCGTTGTCGCCGAAGCGGGGTGGCGTAGCGGCGCCCGCAACACGGCAGCGTGGGCACGCCGGCTGGGCCGACCGGTGGTGGCGGTGCCCGGGCCGGTCACGTCGGCGGCATCGCAGGGGTGCCACCGCATGATCCGCGAGGGCGAAGCGCGGTTGGTCGGCGCCGCGCGGGACATCGTCGAGGAATGCGGTCCACTCCTCGAAGTCGACGACGACCGCGATGCCCAGTTCGTTCGAGCGCTCGACGGACTCTCGGGAGATCTGGCGCTCGTCTACGAGGCGTTGCCGGCGGCGGGCACGTGCGAGCCGACAGCGCTCGCGGAGGCCGCAGGGCTCTCCGTCGACCGCGTGCGGGGAGCGTTGCCCTTACTCGAAATGGAAGGGCTGGTCCGGCGTGACGACGCGGGCTGGTCGCGTACAGCGGGCAGGTAACGGTGCTGGTCGCCCGCCGATAGAACGGACGGCAACCATGCCTCGTGGAAGGACGCTCGATGCTTCGAAAACTCACGGTGATTGCTGCCGTCACCACCATGATGGGGCTGGGTTCAGCGGGCCTTGCCGGTGCACAGGCCACCTCGGTGGATGGTCCTCTGGCCATGCCTGACTTGACGTGCGTTTACAATCCGATCCATCCGCAGTGCATCGTGGCCGCGCTCGCGCAAACGTTGTCATCGATGTCGTCGACAGGGACCGGCTCGGCCGAGTGAGTGCTGAACAATGTAGAGATCGTGTTCTCCGAGGAGGACACGGTCTCTACATGTAGATGGACTACTCCGTCGCCGGGAGTTCGGCCGATTCGGCTTCGGGACTGTCGTCGATGTACCAGGCGAGGTCGTCGCGGTGCCACTTCACGGCGCCGCGGTGAGCTTTGCGGAATTCCTTGAGGACAGCCCGGTCGACCGAGGGGTGACCGCTGTCGCCCACGTAGATCCATTCGGACCCGAACTTCGATTCGATCGCGTCGACCATGTCTGCCTGGCCGACCTTACGTTCGGTGTTGATGATGTCGACCATCCAGGTGGCGATGTCGGACGCGGTGGTACTCATGGCTTCGAGCCTAGTCGGACGGTATTCGGCTCCTGCGTCTGGCGCCGAGGACAGGGTAGGGTCTCTGGAGATAGGTAACCCTAATAAGGAGGTACTGTGGCGCCCAAGGCTCCGCAAGCGACGACTCTGACCGTGCTGCGCACGGACATCGTGTCCGAGCATTTCGTTCGAGTGGTGTTCGGTGGCGACGGGTTCGCCGACTTCACTCCGCGCCCCGAAACCGACAGCTACGTCAAGATCGAACTTCCGGCGGGGGACGAGACCGTGGTGCGCACCTACACGGTGCGGCGCGTGGATCCGGATGCCGAGGAGATTTGGATCGACTTCGTCGTCCACGGCGACGAGGGAATCGCGGGCCCGTGGGCGCGCTCCGTGAAACCCGGCACCGAGGTGGTGCTCCGAGGCCCCGGAGCGGGTTACCTGCCCGATCCGGCCGCGGACTTCCACCTGCTGGCAGGTGACGAGACTGCGGTTCCTGCGATCGCAGCGGCCCTCGAGTCGCTTCCGGCCGACGCTGCCGGAGCTGTGTTCCTCGAGGTTGCCGGAGAATCCGACGAACTCGATCTGGTCGCACCGTCCGGCGTCACCGTGACGTGGCTCCATCGTGGGGCGGCGGCAGGCGATGCAGGCTCGGACCTGATCGACGGCAACGCGCCCCTGGTAGCAGCGGTGCGGGAGTTGCCGTGGCCCGAAGGAGACGTCCAGGTGTTCGTGCACGGTGAAGCGGAAACCGTCATGAAGCACATCCGTCCCTACCTGCGCAAGGAACGCGGGGTGAAGCCTGCTCGCGCGTCGATCTCCGGGTACTGGCGTCGTGGGCGGACCGAGGAGGGCTTCCGTACCTGGAAGAAGGAGCTCACCGAGGTCGAGGTCAGCTAGAGCGGCGCTCGTAGGACGGTCAGGTGCGGGCCTCACGGGTGAGCGTGAGCAGGGCGGTCATCGCGAGGCCCGCGGAGACGACGATTGCGATCGTCATGGGGATGGCGGTGTCCTCCCCGCCCAACCCGACCAGCGGTGAGACGATCGCGGCGAGGCCGAACTGGGAGGCGCCCATGATCGCGGATCCGGTACCTGCGGCCGACGGCACTTCGCCCTGGCCGAGGGCTGTGGAATTGCCCATCGTGAATCCGAGGCTGAGCACGACGGCGAACAGCAGTGGCAGCAGCAGCCAGCGGTGAGCGCCGAAAATCACTGTGGTGACCAGCAGCAGTGTTCCTGCGGTCAGCATGAGAGTGACGCCGAACAGCAGTAGCGAGCGCACCTCGAACCGGCCGATCAGGCGAGTGTTGATGATGTTCGCGGTCACCAATCCCACCGAGTTGGCTGCGAAGACCAGCGAGAACTGTGTCGCGGACATCCCCAGCACGTTCTGCACGACGAACGGTGATGCAGAGATGTAGGCGAACAGCGCGCCGAAGCCGAGCGCGAACGCCGCGGCGTATCCGATGAAACGGCGATTGCCGAGCACGTAACCGAAGTTGCTCGCGAGCGCTGCGAACCCGCCACCGTGACGTTTCTCGGGTGGCAGGGTTTCGGGGATGAACGCGAGTACTCCGACGAGCATCGCGATGGAGGCGCCGGTCAGGACCCAGAAGATCCCGCGCCAGCCGATGGGATCGAGGAGTGCACCACCGATCACCGGCGCGGCAATGGGGGCGATGCCACCGATGATCATCATGACGCTGAACAAGCGCGCAGATTCGTGGCCGCTCGTCCGATCTGCGATGACCGCGCGCGCAAGCACGATTCCGATGCCCCCGCTGAAGCCCTGGATTGCTCGTGCCGCGATGAGCACCTCGACCGCCGGGGCAAGCGCGCACATCGCGCTACTCACTGCGAGCACGATGGTGCCGATCACGAGGAGGCGTCGGCGGCCCCAACCGTCGGAGAGGGGGCCGGTGATCAACTGACCGATGCCCAGGCCGGCCATGAACGTGGTCAGCGTGAGCTGGATCCCGACGGTCGAGGTGCCGAGACTCTCGGACATGATCGGCAAACCCGGTAGATACATATCCGTCGCCAGCGGCGCTGTGGCCGACAGGAGCGCAAGTGCGCACAGCATCGGCAAAGAGATCGTTTTACTCACGAACGAACCCTATCGAGGCGCGTTGGCTTGCACGGACCCGGAACACCGCGCACGGTAGTTCCCATGGATCATGATCCGGCATCGGCAGCGCTGCCTCCTGTGCTCGCCGTCCATGTCGAGGATTTCGCCGAGCATCTGGCACTGCAGTCGAATCGTTCGGCGCACACCGTCCGCGCGTACACCACGGACGTGCGTTCGCTGCTTGCTCACCTCGCCGAAGGGAAACCGGACGCACGCGTGTCCGATATCGACCTCGGGATTCTGCGGGCGTGGCTCGCGCGGCAGGTCGCGTCAGGAGCAGCGCGCAGCACGATCGCGCGGCGCACGTCGTCGGTGCGGACCTTCACCGCCTGGCTGGTCCGCTCCGGCCGCACCCGACACGACCCCGGGACAAGGCTCGCATCAGCACGCGCGCACCGGACATTGCCCGCGGTGCTGCATGCCGACCAGGCTTCGGAACTCATGGCGGCGGCGGAGTCGGGCGCTCGGGAGGAAGACCCGGTTGCGCTACGCGACCGTGTGATCGTCGAACTGCTGTATGCGACAGGCATCCGGGTCGGTGAACTGTGTGGGCTCGACCTCGACGACGCGGATGCGGAGCGGCGGGTCGTGCGGGTGCTGGGTAAAGGCGACAAGGAACGAACGGTGCCGTACGGGGTTCCCGCCGCAGATGCGCTCGAACGGTGGCTGACAATCGGCAGACCGTCGTTGGCGACCGCGTTGTCGGGGCCGGCGCTGCTCCTCGGGAAGCGTGGTGGGCGGATCGGGCAGCGGCAGGTACGCACGGTCGTGCACGAGGCGGTCGGTGCCGTTCCCGGCGCCCCCGATCTCGCTCCGCACGGGCTACGACACACTGCAGCGACCCATCTTCTCGAGGGCGGTGCCGATCTGCGCGTCGTCCAGGAAGTCCTCGGTCATTCGAGCTTGGCAACCACTCAGCTGTATACCCATGTGTCGGTTGCGCGGCTGCGTGCAGTCCATGAGCAGGCGCATCCCCGCGCCTGAGGTGTACGCGGTTCGGTCCGCTTTGGTAGCGTCGCAGCCGATCGACAGCGGGGGATCTCGGGGGGATTGATGGCACGTGACGAGTCGAACCATGCACTTCCAGCGTGGTTGCAGGACGAACCCGATCCTCAACCGGAGCCTCCCACACCGCGACGTGGACTACGTCGTACTGCTGTGCGCGCGTCGGAACAGCGCATCGTGCCGCCGGAATCGCAGACCGGCTCGGTAGCGAGCCCACTCCTGATCTCAGCGCCGGTGCCCTCCGCTGCTAGACCGGTTCCGTCCTCAGCAGCTCCGATTTCACCGAGTGCAGCTCCGATCTCACCGAGCGCAGCTCCGATCTCACCGCCGCCTGCCTCGGTCGCGCCGCCGGCGTCGGTGCCGTTTTCGATCATCCCGATTCAGCGTGATCCGGAGCCGAGGATGTCTGCGGAGCCGGAGCCGGAGCCTGTCGCGGTCGTGCAAGAAGTGGTCGTTCTGCCTGATCCGGTGCCTGAGTCGGTGCCGGACACTGTGCCTGTGCCCGTGCTGGTTACTGTGCCCGAGCCTGAACTCGTAGAAGAAGGGGAGTCTCGGACGGAACCGGAACCGGAACCGGAACCGGAACGCGCTGTCGAACCTGAGCCGCTCCATGTACCCGACCCGGTCCCTGCCGTGAACCACGATCCGGGCGTCGTGATCGATCCGATTCCGGGTCCCGCAGTTCCGGGTCCCGCGGGTGTGCCGGACCATCAACCGTCGAATCTCGACCTCGCGTCGGGGGTGCTGGTCCGTCGCTCCCGGCGTGCGCCGAGTGGTGGGTGGCGGCGCGGTGTGCATCGGATCACCGGAGGGTTGTTCAATCCCGGCGAATCTTCCGACGATGCTCACCACGACGATCTCGTCGCGCGCATCCGGCAGCCGATAGGCGGCGACTACCGCATCGCGGTGCTCTCCCTGAAGGGCGGTGTCGGAAAGACCACGACGACGATCGGTGTGGGCTCCACCTTCGCGTCGATGCGCGGTGACTGCGTGATCGCTGTCGACGCCAACCCTGATTTCGGAACTCTCGCGCAGCGGATCCCCGAACAGACACAGTCGACGGTACGAGATCTGATCGCGGTGGCGGACCGCATCGAACGTTATTCCGATGTACGTGCCCACACGTCGCAGGCTCCGAGTCGGCTCGAAGTGCTTGCCAGCGAACGCGATCCGGCGGTATCGGAGGCATTCAGCGAGGACGACTATCGTCGGGTCATCGACATTCTGCAGGTGTACTACAACATCATCCTCACCGACTGCGGAACCGGGATCATGCACTCGGCGATGAAAGGGGTGCTCGATCTCGCCAACGCACTCATCCTCGTCGGGTCGCCCGCCGTCGACGGTGCTCGCAGTGCCGCTGCGACACTGGACTGGCTACAGCACCACGGCTACAGCGACCTCGTCGATCGCACGGTCGTGGTGATCAGTTCGCCGAGGCCGGGAACCTCCAATATCGACCTCGACGCGTTGACCGAGCATTTTCTCGCTCGCTGCCGGGCCGTGCAGTTCGTGCCCTTCGACGAGCACCTGGCGGAGGGCGCCGAGATCGACCTGAATTTGCTGCAGCCCGCGACCCGTCGGGCGTTCGCCGAGCTTGCGGCCATGGTCGCCGATGATTTCCCTGTCCTGACGGGACGACATTCCGCGCAATGGTGACGGTGCTGCATCACCGGCCAGGTCACACCGGTTCGAGTCGGATCACCGCCCGTTCGACGAGGGGGAGCGGGTCGAGGTAGCTGTCGCGGTCGCGGCGCAGGCCCCAGTGCAGACACGCATCGACCGGGCAGCCTTCGTGTCCGGCCTCCACTGTGCCCAGCGGGTCGCCGGCAGAGACCCGGCGCCCCGATACGACTGTCGCGGTTACGGGCTCGTAGGTGGTGCGTAGTCCTCCCGAGTGGTCGACCGACACCACCGGCTTACCCGCGACAGTTCCGGCGAACACGACGATCCCGTCGCCGGACGAAAGCACCGTCTGGCCGGGATATGACGTGAGATCGGCGCCGCGATGGCCGGGCAACCAGTTGTGCTCGGGTGGGTCGAACGACCGGGCCACCGTCGGACGTGGTTCGAGAGGCCAGACGAACGGGTCGGTGGCAGCCGCGGGGGCCGGGTCGACCAGAAACGGCAGGGCTGTCAGTAGCGCGAGCGCGGGGATTCGCATACGTCCCAGACTTGCTGCCGGGAGGCTGTCGCGATACCCCGAACCGGAGAATGTGGACAACTTTCCGGTTGTCCACAGGAGCGGGAGCATTGACCGCTCTGACGAGGCGGTTGGCAGTTCGAGGAGTCAGGGCCGTATGATTGTCGAGCGGTCTGTGTTCGCAGATCGACTTCGCGCGTCCGCGCGTCGGTGCAACTCCGTCTATACGGATGCACCGTAGATGGCCGTCGCCGGTCCCGCAAGGGTCGACGGGCATGCGGACGCCAGGGCGGGGATCGCAAGATCACCCGCGGCAACCGACATGAAAGAGAGAAACAGGCATGCCTGTTGTAACTATGAGGCAGCTGCTCGACAGCGGCGCCCACTTCGGACACCAGACTCGTCGCTGGAACCCGAAGATGAAGCGGTTCATCTTCACCGACCGCAACGGCATCTACATCATCGACTTGCAGCAGACCCTGACGTACATCGACAAGGCGTACGAGTTCGTCAAGGAGACCGTCGCTCACGGTGGAACGATTCTGTTCGTCGGCACCAAGAAGCAGGCACAGGAATCCATCGCCGAAGAAGCCACCCGCGTCGGCATGCCGTACGTGAACCAGCGTTGGCTCGGCGGCATGCTCACCAACTTCTCCACCGTCCACAAGCGCCTGCAGCGCCTGAAGGAACTGGAGGCGATGGAGCAGACCGGTGGCTTCGAGGGGCGCACCAAGAAGGAAATCCTCATGCTCACGCGTGAGATGAACAAGCTCGACCGCACCCTCGGCGGTATCCGCGACATGGCCAAGGTTCCGTCGGCCGTGTGGGTCGTCGACACCAACAAGGAGCACATCGCCGTCGGTGAGGCTCGCAAGCTGAACATCCCGGTGGTCGCGATCCTCGACACCAACTGCGATCCGGACCTCGTCGACTTCCCGATCCCGGGTAACGACGACGCGATCCGCTCCGCGGCGCTGCTGACCAAGGTCGTCGCGTCCGCAGTGGCAGAGGGTCTGCAGGCCCGCGCCGGCAAGAACAGCGACGCCGACGCCAAGCCCGAGGCAACAGCCGCTGAGCCGCTTCCCGAGTGGGAGCAGGAACTGCTCTCGCAGGCGGCTTCGACCGGCGAAGCGGAAGCACCCGCTGCGGAAGCGCCTGCTGCGGAAGCACCCGCCGCGGACGCAGCCCCCGAGGCCTGATCCGTTTGCACGGCCCCGACCGCACGATCGCGAGATCATGGTCGGGGCCGTTGCATCGCGGCCCGGCCCGCACACACGCGGCGCCATCCGCACCCGAGACTTTTCATCACAGACACAGGAGGCCCGCTCAAGATGGCGAACTACACCGCCGCTGATGTCAAGCGTCTCCGCGAGCTCACCGGCTCCGGAATGCTGGACTGCAAGAATGCTCTCGCCGACAACGACGGCGACTTCGACAAGGCCGTCGAGCAGCTGCGCATCAAGGGTGCCAAGGATGTGGGCAAGCGCGCAGAGCGCTCCACCGCCGAAGGCCTCGTCGTCGCCAAGGACGGCGTTCTGGTCGAGCTGAACTCCGAGACCGACTTCGTCGCGAAGAACGCCGAGTTCCAGGCGCTCGCCAACACGATCGTCGCCGCAGCTGCGGAGGGCCGTCCGGCCGACGTCGAGGCACTCCAGGCCCTCGAGGTCGACGGCAAGGCCGTCGGCACCCTGGTGCAGGAGCTGTCCGCCAAGATCGGCGAGAAGCTCGAGATCCGTCGCGTCGCTGCATTCGACGGCAACGTTGCGGTCTACCTGCACAAGCGTGCATCGGACCTGCCCCCGAGCGTGGGCGTGCTCGTCGAGTACACCGGCGAGGGCGACGCCGCAGCCGAGGCTGCGAAGGGTGCTGCCATGCAGGTTGCCGCTCTCAAGGCGAAGTACACCACCCGCGACGAGGTTCCCGAGGAGGTCGTCGCAGGCGAGCGTCGTATCGCCGAGGAGACCGCCAAGGCGGAAGGCAAGCCCGAGCAGGCTCTGCCGAAGATCATCGAAGGCCGCGTCAACGGCTTCTTCAAGGACGTCGTGCTCCTCGAGCAGTCGTCGGTGACGGATTCGAAGAAGACCGTCAAGGCGATCCTCGACGATGCCGGAGCCACCGTGACCCGCTTCGTGCGGTTCGAGGTCGGCGCCAGCTAGTCCACCGATCGATCGACCCCGTCGGCTGTTGCCGGCGGGGTCGTGGTGTGTCCGGCGCCGCGAGGTGATCATCATCAGGTGGTCACCGTGGCGTGTCGCCTCGCTCCCGGTCTCGGTTCCACCGGGTGAATGAGGCAGGATGAAAGGGCCGATTCATGCGCAACCAGAGGAGAGTCATGACCGAGCATGCCCACGATCGGCCCGGTTTCCGCCGGGTGCTTCTCAAACTCGGCGGCGAGATGTTCGGTGGCGGCAAGGTCGGGCTCGACCCCGACGTCGTGACAACTGTCGCGCAGCAGATCGCGGAGGTCGTGCGTAGTGGCGTCGAGGTCGCCGTGGTCATCGGCGGCGGCAACTTCTTCCGCGGCGCCGAACTGCAGCAGCGCGGACTCGAGCGTGCGCGCTCGGACTACATGGGCATGCTGGGCACCGTCATGAACTCCCTCGCGCTCCAGGATTTCCTCGAGAAGCAGGGCATCGACACCAGAGTGCAGACGGCGATCACGATGGGTCAGGTCGCCGAGCCGTACCTGCCGCTTCGTGCGCGGCGCCACCTCGAGAAGGGCCGGGTCGTCATCTTCGGTGCGGGCATGGGCATGCCGTACTTCTCCACCGACACCACCGCCGCGCAACGTGCCCTCGAGATCGGCGCCGACGTCGTTCTGATGGCCAAGGCCGTCGACGGAATCTACTCCGCGGACCCTCGCATCGATCCCGATGCCGAGATGTACGAGGAGGTCACCCATCGCGAGGTCATCGAGAACGGCCTCAAGGTCGCCGACGCGACCGCGTTCAGCCTGTGCATGGACAACGCCATGCCGATCATGGTCTTCAATCTGCTGACCAAGGGCAATATCGCTCGCGCGGTCGCCGGTGAGAAGATCGGAACGCTCGTACGGTCATGATTGGACAACGGAACATGGAGGAACTGCCGTGATCGATGAAGCTCTCTTCGAAGCCGAAGAGAAGATGGAGAAGTCCATCACAGTGGCCAAGGACGATCTCGGCGGCATCCGCACCGGCCGCGCGAACGCGGGAATGTTCAACCGGATCGTCATCGACTACTACGGATCTCCCACCCCGGTGACGCAGGTCGCCAGCATCAACGTGCCCGAGGCGCGGATGGTCATCATCAAGCCCTACGAGGCTTCGCTGCTCGGCGCAATCGAAACTGCGATCCGCAACTCCGATCTCGGGGTCAACCCTTCCAACGACGGCAACATCATCCGTATCTCGGTGCCGCAGCTCACCGAAGACCGCCGTCGTGAACTCGTCAAGCAGGCGAAGAGCAAAGGCGAAGACTCCAAGGTCACCTTGCGGAACGTCCGTCGTAAGGCGATGGAAGAGCTCGGCCGCATCCAGAAGGACGGCGAAGCGGGTGAGGACGAGGTCGCTCGCGCGGAGAAGGAACTCGACAAGACCACGGCCAAGTACGTGGCGCAGGTCGATGAGCTGGTCAAGCACAAGGAAGCCGAGCTGATGGAGGTCTGACGGTGGGCAGAGCCGACGGGTCTCCCGACCCGCAGCTTCCACTCGACGCCGGAGATACCTCCGACGTCCCTGCTGCTGACGCAGCATCACCACCCGACGACGCAACACCGCCCGTCAAGACGTCCCGCGCAGGTCGGGATCTTCCCGCCGCCATAGCGGTCGGGGCCGGTCTCGGCGCGCTCGTGATCGTGATCCTGCTGTTCGCCCCCACCGCCTGGCTCGGTGTGGTCGCGGCTGCGATCGCGATCGCCACGTGGGAGGTCACCAAGCGACTGCGGGAAGCAAGCGTCCTCGTGCCGCGCCTCCCACTGCTGCTCGGCGGCCAGGCGATCATCTGGCTGGGCTGGCCCTACGGCACCACCGGCGTCCTCGGAGCGTTCGCGGGGACCGTGGTGGTGACGATGCTGTGGCGACTGTTCGACCACGGTCTGGCCGCACAGCCGCACAACTATCTGCGCGACACAGCGGTGGCAGTGTTCACCGTGGCATGGCTGCCACTGCTCGCATCCTTTGCAACGCTGATGGTCCTCGAGGACCAAGGCGCTGCACGCGTCTTCTGCCTGATGTTGGTCTGTGTGGCATCGGATATCGGCGGTTATGCCGCCGGCGTGTTGTTCGGCAAGCACACCATGGCGCCCGCGATCAGTCCCAAGAAGTCGTGGGAAGGTTTCGGCGGATCCCTTGTTGCCTGCGTGGCCGTCGGAATTCTCACCGTCGTGTTCCTGCTCGACGGACAGTGGTGGATCGGCGCGCTCCTCGGCGCCGTGCTCGTACTGACGGCCACAGCCGGTGACCTCATCGAGTCGCAGGTCAAGCGCGATCTCGGCATCAAGGACATGGGCACGTTGCTTCCCGGTCACGGCGGCATCATGGACCGACTCGACTCGATCCTCCCGTCGGCGTTCGTGACCTGGCTGATCCTTACGGTCTTCGTGTAGGCCGGGGTACAGGTCCGGAAGATGGGCGATCATCGCGGCGACGACAGGGGCGTGATCGCCAGCCCCAACATCTGGCACTGGCCGGCGGTCTACGAAGAGGAGAACCGCGCCCAGGACTCCCGCGGCGCCGTGTATGCGGCGCTGCGGGAGGACGCAGACTGGGCCGGACTCGACATCGTCGATGTGGGCTGCGGCACCGGTTTCCACCTCGGGATGTTTGCGGAGACAGCCCGGTCGGTGATCGGAATCGAACCTCATCCGCCGCTCGTCGAAGCGGCGCGACGACGAGTAGGTCACCTCGATACGGTCCGGGTTCTCACAGGATCGGCGGCGCACATGCCGATCCCGGACGGGTCGGTGGATCTCGTTCATGCGCGGACCGCGTACTTCTTCGGTCCGGGCTGCGGTGCAGGCATCACCGAGTCGATGCGGGTCCTCCGTCCAGGCGGAGCACTCGCCGTCATCGACCTCGATGCGACGGCGTACCCGTACGGGGAATGGATGCTCGCCGACCTCCCGCACTATCAGCCCCGTGTCGTCGAAGCATTCTTCGACGCCCAGGGTTTCTCTTCACGTCGGATCGACACCGAATGGAACTTCCCGGATCGAGACAGTCTCGAACGGGTCCTCGGAATCGAGTTCGGACCGAAGGTCGCGGCCCGCGCGGTTCGGGAGACGCCGGGAACAACCTTGGCCGTGCGCTACCGGCTGCACATCCGGCACAAGCCGCGCGGCATCGAAGTGGGCAGTCTCCGCAGTTGAGCCGAACGTCACTTCGGCTACTCGTCGGCGGTTCGGCTCGCACTCTGGAGATGGAAGACCCGAGCGAGCTCCTTGATCTTCTTCGCTCGCGCCAGCTTCGGCAGGTCGCTCCCGTCCTGAACACCGTGTCCGTCCTCGCCGAGACGATCGATGACGGCGTGAGCCCACCCGATGTCGTCGGTACTCGGACTGAGCGCTGCATTCGGGAACCGCGCCCGATCCGGTGTCATACACAGTTTCCCCGTCATGCCCATCGACTGGGTCAGCTGCGACTCCTCCTCGAGGACCGTGGGGTCGTCGGTCAGGGAGGGGCCGTCGATAGGTCCGGGGAGTCGCGCGGCCCGGCTCGTGACGACCAGCCGGGAACGCGGATACGCCATGGCGAGGGGTGTCGCGCTCATTCCGGTGTCGCGGCGGAAGTCGCCACTGCCGAAGACCAACCGGAACACGCCCTCGGCGCGGGCGATCTCGGGCGCTGCCTCGAGCCCCATCGCTGATTCGATCAACACGAGGATCCTGGTGCCGTCCGGTAGGGCGTCGGCGGTGGCATCCACCTGCTGCCCACTTTCGGCTTTCGCGAGCATGACGCCCTCGAGGCCTGGCACGCCCGCCAAGGCGTCGACATCGTCGCACCAGTGCGATGTGGTGGTGTCGTTGATGCGGACCCACGCCCTGCCGCCGCCGCGCAGCCACTCGACGACTCCCGCCCGTGCTGCTGCCTTACCCTCGGCAGGGACCGCATCCTCGAGATCGAGCACGACGGCATCGGCAGGCGAGGTGGCAGCAGGCTCGAACCGTTCGGGGTCATTGCCGGGAACAAGAAGCCAGGATCGGGCGAACTCGGGAGCAATACGGTGAGGCATGATTTGATCTTCCTCTCATCGCCGTGGGAATTTCACGAACGTGTGAATTCGAGGGCGAGTTGGGGGTGAGCATCACATCGCAGACCGGACAGCCAGGTCCCGAAGCATGGGAGAATGGTTCATTATGGCTTCCTCACTGCCCCTGGTTTTCGACGCCCCCAAGCGCGGTATGCCTCCGCGGCACCTCGCCGACCTCGATGCCGAGCAACGACGTGAGGCCGTGAAGGAACTGGGTCTTCCGGCATTTCGCGCCGACCAGATCGCACGGCAGTACTACGGCCGGCTCGAAGCCGACCCGGAGAAGATGACCGACCTACCCGCTGCCGTGCGCGACAAGATCGGCGAGGCACTGTTCCCGCCCCTGTTGACACCGGTCAAGCACATCGCCTGCGACGGCGGGGAAACTCGTAAGACGCTGTGGCGCGCGGGCGACGGAACGCTCCTCGAGAGTGTGCTCATGCGGTACCCGGAGCGCGCGACCCTGTGCATCTCGAGTCAGGCCGGGTGCGGAATGGCCTGCCCGTTCTGCGCGACCGGGCAGGGTGGCCTCGACCGGAACCTGACCACCGCAGAGATCGTCGATCAGGTTCGGACGGCCGCGGCGGCGCTGCGCGACGGCGACGTCGCCGGTGGTCCGGGCCGACTCTCGAACATCGTGTTCATGGGCATGGGGGAGCCGCTCGCGAACTACAAGCGGGTCGTCGCGGCGGTTCGCCGGATCACCTCGCCTGCACCCGAAGGCTTCGGGCTGTCGCAGCGTTCGGTCACTGTCTCGACGGTGGGACTCGCGCCCGCCATCCGCAAGCTCGCCGACGAGGGCCTGCACGTCACCCTCGCCGTCTCCTTGCACACCCCCGACGACGAACTCCGCGACACCCTCGTACCGGTCAACAACCGCTGGCCCATATCCGAGGTTCTCAGCGCCGCCCGGTACTACGCCGACAAGACCGGTCGCCGTGTCTCGATCGAATACGCGCTGATCCGCGACGTGAACGACCAGCCGTGGCGCGCCGATCTACTGGGTAAGAAGCTGCGCAAGGCGCTCGGCCCTCTCGTACACGTCAACCTGATCCCGCTCAATCCCACCCCGGGCAGCGAATGGGACGCAAGTCCCAAACCTGCCGAACGGGAATTCGTCCGCCGCGTCATCGCGCAGGGCGTCTCCTGCACCGTCCGCGACACCCGCGGGCAGGAAATCGCCGCAGCGTGCGGGCAGCTTGCCGCTGAGGGCTAAGGCATCTCTCTCGATGTCGATTCGATCAGGGTGCTCATCGGCCGGCGCCCGCTGGTCCGCTGAACGTCAAGGACGCAGGTGGGCGACGGGATGGGTGGTTGCCAGAGATCGAGGCAGCCGACGTCCGACCGGTTGCAGGACAACAACCACCAGAGCCACGACAGCGGTACCCAATGCGAGCCCGCTGGCGACATCATGGACGTAGTGAACGCCCGCAGCCACCCGAGAGAACGCGATGAGAACAGCCATCGGGACCGCTAACCAGGCAGCCCGCGGTAGCGCGATGATGCACGCGGTGGCGAATGCGGCCGCAATGACGGAATGGTTGGACGGCCACGACCAGTCTCCGACTTCGGGGCAGGACATGATCGTGTCCACATCCAGGACGCGGCAGGGACGCTCCTCGGTCACCATCAGTTTGATCACTTCGCTGAGCAAGTAGGCGCCTACTACTCCGATCCCCCCGGTGGCGAGCCCCTGCGTGTCAGGCTGAGTTGAGGCCAGCGGTTCACAGCAACTCCGCCTGCAGGGCGAGATACGGATCAACCCAACGATGACGATGTCCACCCC